>JAAZFP010000267.1 GCA_012511645.1 Microbacteriaceae bacterium | reverse complement strand
GGTCATGACCCCCCGGGCGCGACGCAAGAGGTCGGCATCCGCGAGCTCTTCGCCAGTGATCCGAGGATCATCTCGAGCTGCGGGATTTGCATAGACCGGAGTCAACGAGGCATCGAGGATCACAGCAAATGAGTCGAGCGCGTGCAACACTTCAATTGCTGCCGACGGGAGCTCAGGCCGCAGCGTTTCAGCCCGTCGCTTCGCCGCTCCTCGAGCGGTGAACACGACCGCCGCGAGCGCTCCGCCGATGATGATTCCGAGCGTAATCGAGGTGAGCACGAGCAGTGTCGGGTCCATAGCCCCAATCGTATGCCGTCGGGCTGCAGAAGCCGGCTGAGTTTAACTGTTGTTCACCCTCCCGCTTGGCGTCGTTCATTCTGGTGGCGCAAAATAGAGCAAGGCAATCATGCCAAGTGATCGCAGCCTCGCCAGTGGCTCGTCGCGGAATACTCCGCAGGGTGGGCTCAGAGGCGCGGCATCTGAAGAAGAGGAACCGAAGAATGCGTAAGGTCTTTCAGCAGGAATTGCGTGAGGTGCAGGATCGTCTCGTGCTCATCGCCGAACTCGTCGTTGAGGCAATTGAGCAGGCAACGACTGCATTCGGATCGAGCGACGTGACACTTGCCGAGCAGGTTATCGACAACGGCGAACGCATTGACACGCTTGCCGGCGAACTCGACGAACTCACGATCGACATTCTTGCCCGCCAGCAGCCAGTGGCGAGCGACCTGCGGCTGATGGTCGGCGCGCTCCGCATGAGCGCGTCACTTGAACGCATGGCAGACCTCGCGCAGCACATCGCTCAGCTCGCTCGCTACCGCTACCCAGAAAGCGCGATTCCGCAGGGGCTGCGCAAGACCTTCACCAAGATGGGCGCGATCGATGTGCAGATGGCACAGGGCTTGGTGGCGCTGTTGAGAGACCAGGATCCGGAGCTGATCGATCAGATTCGCGATCTCGATGATGACCTCGATGAGTTGCACGCGAAGGTCTTCGAAAAGGTGCTCAGTGACAAGATTCGCGCCGATGCTACCGGTGTCGTCGATGCGACGCTTGCGAGCCGTTACCACGAGCGCTTCGGTGATCACGCGGTAAACATTACGAAGCAAATGAACTTTTTCTTGCACGGTGATTTGAACTAGTCGATCGCGGGGCGCAGGAAACGCGCTCCATCGCGTCTAGGCTTAGAGCGTGAAACAACGCATCTACGACACCAAGCAACAGGCAGTCGTCGAGTTTGAACCCCGCGAGCCAGGCGCTGTGGGCATGTATGTCTGCGGGCCGACCGTGCAGTCGTCGCCCCACATCGGGCACCTGCGCAGCGCGCTTGTCTACGACCAAATTCGACGCTGGTTGGCTGCGTCTGGTTATCGAGTGACCCTCATTCGAAACGTCACCGATATAGATGACAAGATCCTCGATCACGCGGCAGCAGCCCAAGCTGAGGGTGGGCATGAACAGTGGTGGGCGCTCGCCTACCGTGTGGAGCGTGAGTTCACGGCCGCCTACGACGCGATCGGGGTGTTGGCGCCGACCTATGAACCCCGCGCGACCGCAAACATCGCCGAAATGGTTGCGCTGATCGCGCTCCTGATGGAACGCGGCCATGCATATCAAGCAGAAGACGGATCAGCGAGCGTCTATTTTGATACCGGGTCATGGCCCGAGTATGGGGCGCTCACCAGGCAGCAGCGCGAACAGATGGAAGACGCCGCAGACAGCGAGCCGGTGGGCAAGCGCGATCCGCGAGATTTTGCGCTGTGGAAGGCGCATCGTGACCACGTACCACTGAGCGCCTCGTGGGAGTCGCCCTGGGGGCGAGGCCGACCCGGCTGGCACATTGAGTGCTCGGCGATGGCGACTCGATACCTCGGTGAAGCATTCGATATTCACGGGGGCGGGCTCGACCTGAGATTCCCGCATCACGAAAATGAACTCGCGCAGTCGACCGCCGCGGGGCACGAGTTCGCACGATACTGGCTGCACAATGGCCTCGTGAACACTGGTGGTCAGAAAATGTCGAAGTCGCTCGGCAATTCGCTGTTTGCCGCCGCCCTGCTTGCGGCCGCGAGACCCATTGTGCTGCGGTACTTTCTCGGATCTGCCCACTACCGTTCGGTGCTTGAGTTCTCAGAGAACTCGCTCACCGAAGCCGCAGCGGCGTTCGGTCGCATAGAGGGTTTCGTGTCTCGCGCCGGCGAGGCCGAATCTGACTTCTCCGGGGGTACGCTGCCCGAGACGTTTCGCGCAGCCATGGCCTATGACTTTGGCGTGCCGCAGGCGCTCGCCGCGGTGCACGGCACGGTGCGAGACGGCAACGCTGCATTCGATGCGGGCGATCACACCGCGGCGGTGCAGCATGCCAGGGACCTTGTCGCGATGCTCGATGTGCTCGGCATCAATCCGCTCGACCAGGTGTGGCAGGGTTCGGCAGGCGATGCTGGCGCATCGTCCGAGCGTGCACTCGACCTGCTCATCCGTGGCATGATCGAAGACCGACGTGCAGCGCGCGTGGCAAAAGATTTTGCGGCAAGTGACGCAATTCGCGACCGGCTGAGTGGCGCCGGTATAGCTCTCGAAGATGGACCAACTGAGACCCGCTGGAGTCTGGCATGAGTAGTAATAGCAAGAAGAATCGCCCGGGAGCTGTGCGCAAGAAGAGTCGCGGCACGGCCGTCGGCTCGGGTGGGCAGGGCCGGCAGGCGCTTGAGGGCCGCGGGCCGACTCCAAAGGCAGAGGATCGCCCGTACCATCCCGCGGGCAAGGCGAAGCTCGCCAAAGAACGGCTCGATGCTGCGCGCAAGCGTCACGGCGGTGGGGCAGATCAGCGATCGGCCCAGCGCACCCCGCGCAAGAAGAGTGACGACACCGAGCTCGTCACCGGGCGCAACGCGGTGCTCGAGGCGTTGCGCACCAAGATCCCCGCATCGACGCTCTACGTCGCGGCGAAGGTTGAGATGGATGATCGCATGCGCGAGATCCTCGGTATCGCGGTTGGCCGAGGGGTTCCCGTGCTCGAGGTGATGCGCCAAGAGCTCGATCGCATGACCACGCGCGATACGGTGCACCAGGGCGTTGCGCTGAAGGTGCCGGCGTACGAGTATGCACACCCGATCGACCTTCTCGACCGTGTCGAGAAGAGCGGTGGCCTGCCGCTGCTCGTTGCGCTCGACGGCATCACTGATCCTCGCAATCTCGGCGCCATCATTCGCTCGGTCGCTGCCTTCGGTGGGCAGGGCGTGATCGTGCCGCAGCGACGCTCGGTCGGTGGGAACTCGGCCGCGTGGAAGACCTCGGCTGGTGCTGCCGCTCGGGTGCCCGTCGCCATGGCGTCGAACCTGACGCACACCCTGAAGGCACTCAAGGAGCGCGGGGTGTTTGTGGTCGGGCTCGACGGCGATGGCGATGTGACGCTGCCCGGTCTCGAACTTGCCGACCGGCCGATCGTGCTGGTCGTCGGCAGCGAAGGCAAGGGGCTGTCACGTCTGGTGACAGAGACATGCGATGCCGTCGTGTCGATTCCAATTTCGGCGGCAACCGAGTCGCTCAATGCGGGCATCGCCGCGAGTGTGACGCTGTACGAGATCTCGAAGCTGCGCGCACAGCGCTAGAGCAACCAGATCTCGCAGGCGCGCCAGCGCCCGTGCACCCATTCAAAACTGAAGGTGAGCACACAAGCCCGCTGCTTCATGTGCAGCACCACTGCTGCCTCTGCGCAGCGTTCGTTGGTGCGGCTGAGGTGCAGCCTGCCCGGAATGGCAGCCTCGCGACGAACATCGTGATACATCGCCTCGCGCTCCCGCAGCACGGCGCGCTGTGTCGCGAGATCGCGGGCCGCGGCGACGCTGATCGCTGAACTGAGCTGCGCGATACTTCGGGTGCAGTGCAGTGCTTCAAACACATGCAGGGCGAGCGTGCGAACGAATCGTGTGGACGGATCGGGGATGGACCACAGGGTGCCATTCGCGGCGCGTATGGCTGCGAACCTGGACCGTGTCTGGGCAGGGAAATCAGGCGGCATCTGCCGCGAAGGTGTATTGGACAACGGTGCGCTCCTTACGTCGCAGTGTTGCGCCCCCCCCGCGCGGTGGTGATGGTGTCACGCTCACCGTAAGCCAGTCGAAGTGCAGGCACAACATGATTTCGGGCCCGAACGATCGCCACACTGTGCGCTCATCGTTAGGGAGAAAACACCCTAAGTGCGCCAGCTTCACCTCGGAGCCCCGCACGGGCTCTAAGCTAAAAGCGTGTCTACACTGCGTGATCTTGCGAAGAAATATGCTGACCTCACAGAGGATCAGCTCGCCTGGCTCGACTTGCTCACCCCGGATTGGCCGCTGCTTGCCGATCTGGCGCTCGGCGATGTGGTGCTGTGGGTGCCCACGATTGATGGCAATTATCTTGCGGTCGCACACAGCAGGCCAGCCGGCGCGATCACGCTGTTCTACCGTGACATCATTGGTGATTTCATGCGAGATGACTGGCGTGAGGTTGCAGACGAAACAATGCAGACCCGCAAACCAGCGAGCTCCCGGGCTCCCGTCTGGTACGAAGAAAACGCGATGAAGCTTGCGGCGTTTTCAGTGAGCATGCGCGACGACGGGCTTGCTGCAGCAGCGGAAACGTCGCGCAACACCGACACCGGGGTCATCACCGCAGTCGGTGCGCCGAGTGCTCCGTTTGCGGTGCTGACCGTGCACACGACTCCCACTGATCCGCAGTATGCGACGCGCATCGGACAGGCGTTTCGCGAGGTCGCAGATGACCTGTTCGCGATGATTCAGCAGGGTCTCTTTCCGTCGCCCGGCACGACGCGTGGCCGTGAGCGTGGGGCACCGATGGCATCGGACGGTTTGGTGCGCATCAATACCGACGGAGTGGTGAGCTTCGCGAGCCCGAACACCCAATCGACATTTACCCTGCTTGACTACCGCGATGAGCTCGAAGGTGAGAACTTCTCTGAGGTCATTGGCGATTTGGTGAAGGGGCAGTTTGATACGAACGAGTCGCTCCCGCTCATCGCTCAGGGCCGGGTCGCAAAACGCGCCGATATCGAGGTGAACGGTCGCATCATGACCATGCGATCGATTCCGGTGATTCGGGACGATGAGCGCATTGGTGGCATCGTGCTCACCCGCGACGTGACGGGGCTGCGTCAACAGGAGCAAGAGCTGATCACCAAGGACGCCACCATTCGCGAGATTCACCATCGGGTGAAGAACAATCTGCAGACGGTGGCTTCGCTGCTGCGTGTGCAGGCGAGGCGCGCGCGCAGTGAAGAGGCCAAAGAGGTGCTCGGACAAGCGATGCGCCGCGTCGCCGCGATCGCGGTGGTGCACGACACGCTTTCGACGGGCCTCTCGCAGATTGTCGACTTCGATGTGGTGTTTGACCGAGTACTTGGCCTCGCGGCAGAAGTGGCTAGCCTGCACGGCACCACGGTGCACCCGCACAAGCAGGGGCACTTTGGTGAACTCCCGAGCGAGTATGCGACCCCGCTGGCGCTGACCCTCACCGAGATTGTGACCAACGCGGTGGAGCACGGCCTTGCAGGCCGTGAGGGTGAGGTCATCATCACGGCAGAGCGCAGCGACCGGCGGCTCGCGGTCGAAGTGGTTGACACGGGTACCGGCCTGCCCGGGGGCACGGTGGGTGACGGGCTCGGCACGCAAATCGTGCGCACCCTCGTCGAGGGTGAGCTCGGTGGGTCAATCAATTGGGGCCCCGATGTGCGCGGTGGCACCCGCGTGTTTATCGACTTCCCGTTGCGCTGGATTCACACCTAAGCCCACTGAGGTGCGCCCTCATTCACCTCTGAGGTGAGCGTGAGTCACGCGAGGCTCGGCGAATGACGACCACGCCGATGGTCAGCATGAGCGCTGCAAGCACAAACACGGCAGCGATCACGAAGGTGGTGCCGTCGACCGTTCCCGGCGCAAAGCGCTGCATCCCGATAAAACCGCATAGCGCGAGAAATACGACGCCCCAGAAAATTGGGCCGACCCGCGGACGCTGAACGCCGGTGGGTGCCATGTGTGGTTGCCACTGCTGTGATTGTTGCGGCTGCTGTGAGGCGCCGGCATACAGTTGCTGCGATGCTGCTGGCTGTGGCTGTGGCTGTGATGCTTCGGTATTCATCGTGCGTTCTCCAGTGCTTCGAGTTCTTTGGTGAGTGCGTCAATCTCTTGTTGGAGCGTGTCTCGCTCTGCCGCCTGCTGCTGGAGCCGTTCGCGTTCTTCCACAAGGGCGTCGAGTTCTGCACGCTCGGTCTCAGCAAAGGAACCAATTGGGGCCCCGCCTTCGACGTAGGCGTTGCCCGCAAGCAAGCGGATGCGTACCTCGATCACCTCGTCGGAGCTGAGGCCCGCCGCGTTTTGGGTAACGGTGCGAGCCAGGAACGCGCCACCCTGACGGCGGTCTTCGCTGCCAATGCGCTCGTCTCGCACATTGCCCCCAAGCATGTTGACGGTCACGACCGTGGGTGCAGTGTTTGGCAGGACCACGGTGGCGTTGCCGGCCAGCATCCAGACGTCGATGGATCGCGGCTGCGCGCTCTGGCTGAGAGCGCTCAAATCAATTGTCGTGTTACCAAACACCGTAAGCACGGCCCGGTCTGCATCGCCTGCTTCTGCGACAAGTGTGGCGTTGCCGAGGGGAACCACCTCAGTCTGCTGTGGAAGTACGGTGCTCAGCGGCGCGAAGAGCAGTGCGATGACTCCGCAGAATGCGATAAAGCCGACCCATCCGCTGTCGGTGCCGCGAATGCCGGCAACGATCATTGCTACCGCAAGCGTCGCCACACCCGCAATGAGGCTGACGGTGAGGGTGGTCTCTGGTGAGAACTCTGCGGCAATCGACATGACGGCAGCACCCGCGGCTGCGAAGAGCCCTATCCCAAGGCTGAGCAGCACGAACGCAGCAGATGGCCGGGAGTGGGCCGCGGCCTGATCGGTGCGACCCACCTGGTTCGCCTGATCGCTGGCCTTCTGTCCAACCTGCTCGCCCCACGCACCGGCCTTGCGTCCAACCTCTTCGCCCCAGGCGCCGGCCTTCTCACCGGCCTGCTGTCCCCAGGCGCCAGCTTGTTCGCCCCAACTGGTTGCCTGGTCGGCAAACGACTGTCGATGTGCGGCGCGATCACCATCCCGGCGCGAGGCACCGCTCGCGAACCAATAGATCAGCCAAATGATGAGCCCTGGCACGATGAGGCCCCACCAGAGCACGCCGAGTGTCACCTGCATCCAAGTCGGAAACCCACCCCAAAATTCGAGACCGAACGGGGTGAACACGACGGAGCGCAGCACCCAGAACAGCAGGGGCAGCACGACCACGACCGCGAGGATGACTGCCACCGTGATGACGGCGGCAGAGGCCCGGCCGCGCACGAGATCCTCGAAATGAATTCTGCCCTCGGCATCTGGCAAGAGTACCCATGCCGCGAGATACAGCAGGATGCCGGGGCCCCCGAGCACCGCGAGCACGACAAACACGCCGCGCACGATGATCGGGTCAATGCCCGCCTTTGCTGCGATTCCGCCGGCTACGCCGGCAAACCAACGGTCATTGCCGCGCACGATGCCGAGTCCGCGCAACCACGCAAAGAACCGGTCGAGCGCGCCGAGTGGGTTCTGCTGGGTGTGGTGGCTCTCCCCGCTGGTCTCGGTGCGACCCGCAGATTCACCGTGGTGGTGTGACCCGGCTGTGTCGTGGTTCGAAGTATCTGAATCGTTCATGTCACCAAGTCTGTTCGCTGCGGGTTGCCAGGGCCATCGGGGATCGCCCTGAGGGATCCCTGATTTCTGTGGATTGCCGCTGCGGGCGAACCTGCCAGGTGCTTGGATAGAGTCATGAGCACCACCACACTCAGCCGCAGCGCCGAGCATCGTCTGCTCGCGGGTGTGTGCGCGGGGCTTGCCGATCATCTGGGGGTGCGGACGTCGTGGGTGAGGGTCGCGTTCGTTGCGATGACGCTGTTGGGTGGGGCTGGGGCACTCTTGTATCTCTGGCTCTGGCTCTTCACCTCGATGGGGAGCGATGGCCAGGTGGCGCCAATGCGCGCAAACCTCACGAAGCCGGCCGGTGCGCCTGACACGCCTAGTGTGAGTGGGGGAGAGCAGCCGGTGTCACCTACCGATGCGCAGACGACCGATGTTGTGCTGGAGATTCCGGACACTCCTGAGGATCGAGCACGCTCAGCGGGTGCGGGTGCGGGTGCGGGTGCGGGTGCGACGCATACCTCGAGAACAGCGGCCGCGGCGACCGGGACGACGACGCGCACCGGGGCGGGGAACACCGCACGCTGGCCGATTGCTGAGCTCTTGCTCGGCGCCTGCCTGCTGGTCGCAGGTGTCGCGATGGTTTTGGTGCAACTCGGCGTGCAGCTGCCCCTCGAAGTGCTGTTGCCCGGGCTCGTGGTGCTGGCTGGGCTCGGGTTGACCTGGTGGCAGGTGGCTGACCGTGAACGGCCAGACCGCAATGTGTTGCCCCGGGTGCTCGGCGCGCTTGCGCTCGTCGCGGTCGGCGTGCTGATGTTCTTCATCAGCGTGCGGCAACCGAGCGTGCTCACGGTGATCGGAGCGGCGTTTGCGGTGCTTGCGGGAGTGGCGCTTGCGCTCGCGCCATGGGCACTGCGGCTGAACCGCGAACTCATTGCGGAGCGCGCGGCGCGAGCGCGTGAGGCCGAGCGTTCAGCGATTGCGGCCCATCTGCATGACTCGGTGCTGCAAACCCTGGCTGCGATCCAGCAGCGGTCGGCGCCCGGCAGCGAGGTGGCGCGTCTTGCTCGTGGGCAAGAGCGCGACCTGCGCGAGTGGCTTTTTCGTGGTGCCGACGGCGCCTCCGCGCAGGATCAGGCCGCAGCGGGTGAAACCCTGCGTCAGCACGCTGCCGCGCTCGAAGCGGTGCACGCGGTTCGCTTTGAAGTCGTGACGGTGGGCGCGGTGGCCTCAGTGCCTGAACCGATCATCGCGGCCGCGCGCGAGGCAATGTTGAACGCGGCGCGGCACGCAGGTGGTGACGTGACGGTGTATCTCGAGGTTGGCGCTCAACAGGTGTCGGTCGATGTGACCGACCGCGGGCCCGGATTCGATATCGAGACGCTGCCCGATGGTCGCATGGGCGTGCGCGAGTCGATTCTGGGGCGCATGCAGCGCGCGGGCGGTGAAGCGAGGCTGATGCCCGGCCCGGCTGGCGTCGGAACCTCAGTGCGACTGACCCTGCCACTGCTTGCGCCAGCTCAGCGCGATGATCCTGACCAACACGCCGCCGAAATGCGACCAGTTACGCCGTTCGATGAACAACCAGCTGACACTGTGCGACCGGGTGAGTTCTTTGCTGATTCGCCAGTGGCGCAAGCACACACTGCCGAGGAGGCACACTGTGACTGAAGACGTGACCCAAGTCGGCAACACACCACAGCGGGTTCGCGTGGTCATCGTGGACGATCACCAGATCTTTCGCACGGGGCTTCGAGCGGGGCTCGGGCCCGAACTTGAGGTCGTGGGAGAAGCGGCGACCGTCGACGATGCGGTGACCGTGATCTCGAGCACCGCCCCCGACGTGGTGCTGCTCGATGTGCACCTGCCCGGAGGGGCGGGTGGGGGCGGTGCTGAGGTGCGTCAGCGGCTCGGACAGACGCCCGCAGCGCGGGCGCTTGCGCTCAGCGCCTCTGACGCGACCGACGATGTGGTGAGTGTGATCCGTGCGGGTGCGCGCGGCTATCTCACGAAGACCTCATCGGGAGCTGAGGTCACCCAGGCGGTGCTTCGAGTGCACGGTGGCGACGCGGTGTTCTCGCCGCGGCTTGCTGGGTTTGTGCTTGACGCGTTTGGCACGGGTCTCGGTGAGACCGCTGCAGCCGATGATGAACTTGACCGGCTTTCGGCCCGCGAACAAGAGGTGATGCGCATGATCGCCCGCGGCTATGCCTACAAGGAGGTCGCGGCAGAGTTGTTTCTCTCGGTGAAAACCATCGAGACACACGTGTCGAACGTGCTGCGCAAACTGCAGCTGTCGAATCGGCACGAGCTCACCGCCTGGGCGCTCAGCCGTCGCCTGCTCTGAGTCGGTTCACCAGCCGGGAAGCCAGAGGTGCCAGCGGTAAAACCAGTGCTCGACGGGAATCCCGGCCCAGAGCGGCCAGAACAGCACCGAGAGAATGACCGCCACGCTCACGAAGATTGCCACGGCGAGGCGCCTGCCCTGCGCCGACGCGGGGGTAGGATCAAGGCGCATCCCGGCCGCGTCACTCATGAAGGTGGCCCTCGGGGCGCCGGCAAGTGCTGCAAGCGCGAGGCCAAGCGCAAGTGCCGCGAAGGGGGTCAGCACCACCGCATAGAACTGAAACACTGCGGGGCGTGACCAGGTGAGCAACCACGGCACCCAGCCCGACAGATACCCGGTGAGCACGATAGCGCCCACCCACACCCCGCGGGTGCCGAGTGGGAGCGTGCTGCGTTGCCGGATGGCCAGAGCGCAGGCGCGGACGAGGATCCACCCGAGCCACACGAGGGCGAGCACCCCCGCCCAGGTGACCAGCACGTTGGGAATGGGGCTGATCACCGCGGTGTGAGTGTCGCTGCGCTCGAAGAACATCGCGGTGGGTCGCAGGCCCAGCGGCCAGCTCAGCGGATGCGCCTGATAAGGGTGGGGGGCATCAAGTGAGCTGTGCCACGACAGTGCGTTCGCGTGCCAGGCCCACAGTGACTCCCACCAGGGGGTGCCCTCACTGCGATATTGGCCACCCGGGCTCACGATCCAGCCGATCCAGGTGACCAGGTAGCTGACAGCGGCGACCGGCAGTGCGATCAGTGCGGTTGATCCGGCCTGGGCGACCGTGCCGAGGATTGGCCGCTGCGCACGCGCGAGCTCGCGATCCTGCGCCGAGTTCGCGCGACGAACGAAATCGGAGAGGGTGATGAGCACGAGGAAGGCTGCGAATGCGTAGAGTCCCGACCATTTGATGCTCGCGGCCGCGCCAAACATCACCGCTGCAGCGACCAGCCAGGGGCGAGCCCAGCGCACCCGTGTGGGTGCTGATCCCTGTGACATGCCGAGCTGATCTCTGACCGTGCACAGCGCGCCCAACACGATGAACAGTGCCAGCAAGCCGTCGAGCAGTGCGACGCGCGAGAGCACAATGTGTATCCCGTCGATCGCGAGCATGAGCCCCGCGATCCACGCAACCCAGGTGCTGCGAGTGAGCAGCGTCGCGAGGCGCATCGTGGCAGCAACGGTCGCGACCCCGGCGAGCGCCACCGCGACGCGCCACCCCCACCCGCTGTCGGCGCCAGCGAACAGCACCCCGAACCCAATCAGCCACTTGCCGAGCGGCGGGTGCGCAATGGTGCTTGCCGTGTCGCCGAACATGAGCGCGCGGTTGCCGTCGAACGCGGGGTCGTCGTCGGGCCACACGGTCGGGTAGCCGTGCGCCAACTGGCTGATGGCATCTCGCACATAATAGAGCTCGTCGAAGACGAGTGAGTCCGGGTGGCCAAGTGACCACAGGCGCAGCACCGCGGCAAGAGCGAGGATCGCCGCTGGCACGATCCACCGCGCAACCCTCAGAGCAACCGCCACGCTGATAAGCCTATTGAGCGCGGCGGGACTACGATAGTTTCGTGCTTACTCGTCTCTCACACTACTTTCTGAAAACGCTCCGCGAGGATCCCGCTGATGCCGAGGTCGCCAGCCACAAGCTGCTGGTGCGGGCCGGTTACATTCGCCGCCAGGCGCCCGGCGTCTTCGCGTGGATGCCACTCGGCCTGCGCGTGAAGGAGAAGATCGAGCAGATCGTGCGCGAGGAGATGGCAGCCGCAGGCGCCCACGAGGTGCACTTTCCGGCGCTCTTGCCGCGTGACCCGTACGAAGCGACTGGTCGATGGGATGAGTACGGCCCAGACCTGTTTCGTCTCGAGGATCGACACGGCGCCGACTACCTGCTTGCGCCGACCCACGAAGAGGTCTTCACGCTGCTCGTAAAGGACATCGTGTCGTCGTACAAAGACCTGCCGCTGACGATTTACCAGATCCAAGACAAGTACCGTGACGAGGTGCGCCCCCGTGCCGGCCTCTTGCGCGGCCGTGAGTTTACGATGAAAGACGCCTACTCGTTTGATGTGTCAGACGAGGGGCTCGAGGCAAGCTACCAGGCTCAGCGCGACGCCTACGAGCGCATCTTCGCACGGCTGGGGCTCGATTATGTGATCGTCTCGGCCGACGCCGGCGCGATGGGTGGCTCGAAGAGCGAAGAGTTCTTGCTGCCAATTGACATCGGTGAGGATAGCTTCGTGCACTCAGACGGTGGCTACGCGGCCAACGTCGAGGCGTATGTGACGCCTACACCCGAAGCGCTCCCGACCGAGGGACTGCCTGCGGCGCTCGTGTACGACTCGCCAAACACTCCGACCATCGAGACGCTCGTTGCGCACACCAACGCCGTGTTGCCGCGCGAAGACGGCCGCGAGTGGGCAGCGGCCGACACCCTGAAGAACGTGGTGCTCGCGGTCACGCCAACCGCTGGCGAGCACGCGGGCGAGCGGTCGATTGTGGTGGTCGGCATTCCGGGTGACCGAGACGCCGATATGAAGCGCGCCGAGGTTGCATTCCCCGGATGCGAGATTGAGCCCGCCACCGACGACGACTTCAGAAAGCATCCGCTGCTCGTGAGGGGCTACATCGGGCCAGGCTCGGTGCAGGCTGGTGGGTTGGTGCTCGGTGAACAGGGATCGAGCGGTGTGCGCTACCTGCTTGATCCGCGCGTGGTGACCGGCACCTCGTGGGTGACCGGGGCGAACGAACACGAAAAGCATGTGGCGCACCTGGTCGCGGGGCGTGATTTCACCGCAGATGGCGTTGCCGATATTGCGACGGTGCGCGACGGCGACCCTGCGCCCGATGGCTCAGGCACCGTGACGATTGCACGCGGCATGGAGATCGGCCATGTGTTCCAGCTCGGCCGCAAGTACGCCGAGGCGCTCGGCCTCAAGGTGCTCGATGAGAATGGCAAGCTGGTCACCGTCACCATGGGCTCGTACGGCATTGGTGTGACCCGCATTCTCGCGATTCTCGCCGAACTACACCACGATGATCGTGGACTGACCTGGCCGAAGGAGGTAGCACCGTTCGATGTGCACCTCGTCGCCACTGGCAAGGACCCAGTGGTCTTCGAAGTCGCTGAGGTGCTCGCTGCCGAGCTCGATGCTGCCGGAGCCTCGGTGCTGTTCGATGACCGCCCCAAGGTCTCTCCCGGCGTGAAGTTCGGTGACGCCGAGCTGTTGGGTATGCCGAGGGTCGTCGTGGTGGGCCGTGATGCCGCCGACGGATTCGCCGAGGTGTGGAACCGCGCTACCGGTGAGAAGCAGAAGGTTGCGATCGCCGATGTGGTGGGACTGATCTCCGCATAACCTCGGTCGGCACCGCCGACACTTTGCCCCTGTGAGCGACGTTCATTCGTCGTCCACAGGGGCTTTTTGCGTGAGTTATCCACAGATTTGATGCACTGGCCTCGGGAGGGCTGCTCAGCTTCATAAGCTGACGGCAGTCGCACCAAATGCGACGAAACCGTCCGCATGATGTCACCTGTTGTGGTGTCATCACCGAGCACTTGGAGCGCAACCATGGCAAATATCAGAGTCTCTTTCGGCGAGATCGAAACCGCAGCCGCACAACTCGGGCAGGGCCGTGAAGAAATCGTGGCGCGTTTGCAATCCCTGCAACAACAGATTCAGGGCCTCATTAGCTCGGGGTTCGTGACCGACCAGGCATCCGTGCGATTCGGCGCCATGTATGCGGAATACACGGCGGGGGCGCACACCGTGATCGAGCGGTTGAGCGAGATCCAAACATTTTTGACCACCACCGCCGCGGCCATGCGCGAGATGGATGCGACGCTCGCGGCACGAATCCACTGATCTCGCTGGCTATAGGGCGACCTCGATACGAAGGGCACTGCTGTCACCATGAGTCAATTGCATCTCGATGACCGCTCGCTCGTTGCTGCCGCGGAGAGCCTCACCCGCGCGGCCGACGCACTCGATCACTGCCAGCACCTGCGAGCCGCGCCCACGCTGCAGACGCTCACCACCGCGGGTGACGACATCGCGCAGTTTGTGCGTGGTCTCGAGCTCGCTACCACTGCCCTCGCCGACGGTGCGGTGAGCGCGTGCCAGAGCCTCACCCAGGTGATGCATCAGGGCGACGAGCTTGACTCGCTCATCGCTGCACATGCGGGCGTCGGGCGCGCAGGTGATCGATGAACGGCTTCGAACACCGGGTGCCGACTACCGCTGCGCTGCTCAGCGGTAGTCCCAAAGCGGGCGAGGTGCGGCAGGTCGAACACCTGGCCGCAGCACTCGGGCGTGCGGCAGAGCGCGTTCGGGAGTACCAGCGATTGCTGGTACACGCAGAAGGCACTGCGGCGTCGGCACGCAGCGCGGCCGTCAGCGCACTTCGCGAAAAGGTGCGGCACCGGTTGCTCGGAGGGGCGGAGTTGGTTCGTGAGGCGATTGACGCGGCAATGGGTGCGTTGCAACGCTATGCCTCGCATGTGCATCACCTGCATCGTGAGGCAGACCGCACGGTGCGAGAGCTGGATGACGAGCGACACACGATCGGTGAGGCGATGGGGCGCATCAGCGAAATCTCGCAGGTGATTGGTGTGCGCCAGGCGCTTGTGTGGAACGCGGTGCCGCCAGGGCGCATGCCTGACCCGATGCTCGGCGACGCTGCTCTCACCCTGACCGCCGATGAACGTGAGGCGGCGCGCCATATGCTCTCGGCTCGCTATGACGAGGAATGGCTGCATGTCATTGCTCGGTGGCATGCAGCACTCGAACAGACACGCGCACAGCGCGATCGCCACCGCGCCCTCGTCGAGGAACGTGAGGCTGCGGAGCGCGACGTGGTGCGTGGGTGTGAGCAGACACCACTCGGACATTTGCTTGCGTTCGCGCAGGGCGACACCGTGCCTGCGAAGGTGATTGCGGTCGGGCTGACAGGCGAACACCGGGGCGACCTCGCCACCGTGGGGCGAGTGTCGAACACCCACCCGCTGCTCTTCGCCCTGTTGGGTCGGCAGAATGGGGGCGACGTCTGGAGCGCAAATCGAGCCCCCGCCGCGGTGGCGGCGGCCTGGGCCGCGCTCACGCCCCACGAACAAGAAACCCTCATTCGGGTGGTGCCAGGCGTAATCGGCAACCTGGTGGGCCTCGACGCGTCAGTGCGCGACCGGGCAAACCGGCTGCACCTTGCGGCCCTGCGCGAGCGTGCGCACCTGTTGCGCCCAGACCAGCTGCAACTCCTCGGAGAGACGCAGCGCATTCTGTCACGGGCAGATGCTCAGGTAGATGAGCGGGGCATTGCGGCACCGCCGATTCAACTGCTTGCGCTGCACCTCGCCGGTGACGTGCCGATGGCTGCTGTGGTGTACGGCGACGCCGATCGTGCCGTGAGCACCACCTGGGTGGTGCCCGGCATGGACAATGATGCGCCCGCCGCGCTCGGCGCAATCGACGAAGCGAGCCTGAACGTCTACGACGCGCAGCGTTTCAGGGCAGGCGACGACTCGGCACCCGCTGTTGTGGCCTGGGTGAGCTATGACACTCCGGGCCGACCCGATGAGGGTGATCTCGGAGTACTTTCGTCCGCGAGCGCCATGGTCGGTGCCCGACGGCTCGCGGCCGAACTCGACGGCATGTTCACGGCGCGAGCCGCAGCAGGCCGTGATGCAGGCGTGGTAAGTGTGCTGTCGCACTCCTATGGCACCACCGTCGCCTCGATCGCGCTGACAAAGGTGCAGCACCCCGTAGACCGGCTGGTCATGCTTGGGTCTGCCGGGCTTGACCCCGCGCAGGTGCCGTCGCTCGATGCGCTCCGTGTAGCGACACTGTGGCCGGGCCAGCGC
Source organism: Microbacteriaceae bacterium (assembly GCA_012511645.1). Lineage (GTDB taxonomy): Bacteria > Actinomycetota > Actinomycetes > Actinomycetales > Microbacteriaceae > Leucobacter. The sequence goes on along the minus strand of JAAZFP010000267.1, from coordinate 1,165 downwards.
GCGGTGTTTACCACCCATGCGAGCGCCGATCAGCTTGCCCCGCTCGGGGCGGCGCTGGGAGGCAGGGCGCAACCAAACCCCGACGCGACCACACTCCTGAACCTGCAGCTGCACAGCCCGGTGATTGGGGGTGCGCTGGTGTTCTCATCCGAGGGCAATACCGATTTGGGTCTCTTGCCGACTGACGGTCATTCGCTGCTCGGCGAGGGTGACCAGCCTTCGCCATTAGGCATTCGAGCGTCAAGCGGGCACGGCTATCTCGATCCGCGCACCCAGTCGTTGTCGACGATCGCCAGTCTCACTGCGGGGCACATCGACACGCAACTTGCGCGATCGCTGCTGCGCACCGAAACGGCCCGTGTTGAATATGTCACCGATATACAAAGCGGCATTATGCTGCCCGAACGAAAGCGAGTCGCTTTATGAGCGTGAAACGCGCGAACATCACACCCCTGTTGAGCGCAGTTGCGATGCTGCTCATGCTCGGTGTCAGCGGCTGTGTGCCACAGGTTGGGCTCGTTTCGTCATCACCTGTCACGAGCCATGAATCGATTGAAACGCAGCGTGCGTGGCTCGAAGAGTCGGCCGATGACGCGATCGCCGTTATGGGGGTGCCAAGCGGTTGGTACAGTCCCGGCTATTTGCCTGAGGATTCGATCGACTGGGACGACCTTGAAAATCGTGACCGCATTCTTCGCGGGCTGCTTTCACGGGAGTGCGCTGGCTCGTACAGTGGACAACTGCATCTTGGGCTGATCAACGATGTGGTGCCGGACAACATTGACGAAATTATGGAGCGACTGCGTGTCGCGTGGGAGGCGGAGGGTGCCGAGGTGAGTGGCTTCATGGTGTTTGAGGAGCCGGTGATTCAGGCGCGGGATGGCATCACGGTGAGAGGACTCCATGTGATGAAGCACCGGATCGTCTTTGAAGCGACGAGCAGCTGCTCATCACAAATGGGAAGACCAGACGCCGACTTATTGGAGGAGGAATGGCCTGACTCAGAGTGGCCAGATTATGAAGGGACAAACCCAGAGTGGCCAGACGATGAGTATTAGGGTGCCCGGGTGAAGTTCTTGGTGCGGCTCGCTGATGAGCTCGGCTTCGTACGCGATGTGAGCATCTCGTGCGATATCACGGCAACAATCGGTGATGCCGCGCTGGC
>JAAZFP010000266.1 GCA_012511645.1 Microbacteriaceae bacterium | reverse complement strand
GGTGGATGCTGGTCGTTTCCGTCCTTCTGATATTGCTGCTGTTCGCTGCAGTTGGGGTGGGTGTCATCGCTATGCGAGTCACCTGGGTTGACATCGGGCACGACCGCGAGCGATCGCTCTCCGGACACACGTATCTGTTTGTGGGATCCGACGGGGGCATCGAGCGGCCATCTGGTGACGAGCAAGACACCGAAGGATCCCGTGCAGACGTGCTGATTCTGGTGCAGGTGAATCATGAGGGCGGAGTCACAGCAGTATCCATTCCGCGCGACCTCGTGGTCACTGGCCTTGGACGGCCCGCGAGGATCACTCTCAGCTTGCTTGAGGGCCCACAGACACTGGTCGAGTCAGTTTGCTCAACGCTTGGGGTCTCCGTCGATCGATATGTTGAAATTGATGCTGCCGGGTTTGCCGCGGCAGTCAATGCGCTTGGTGGGGTATCACTGCACATTGCAGCCCCGATACGAGACCCCGCAGCATCGCTGTCACTCGACAGCGCTGGAGAGCAGCTGTTAGCCGGCGAGGATGCACTCGCCCTGGTGAGATCCCGTCATGCCGAGGTGTACGACGGTCAGACATGGATATCGATCGAAGACCAGGGAGCGACCGATCGCGCTCGGCACGGGACAGAGGTGCTCGATGCCATTCGGCGGCAACTCAGTGATGCATCATCTCTGACGTTGCTCAGCGCTGTCTGGAGCGCGAGCGATGCGCTCACGGTTGCTGGCGGAGTGCACCCTGAAGAGCTGCGCGAACTCGCGGAATCATCCTTGGCACCCGAGGTGCTTGCAGTCTCGCCGCTCGGAGCCGGCCTCGCGAAGGCGCTTGACGACGAGGGTCGGCGCCAACTGCATAACCTCGGATTTGATACCGGATGCACGGTCACCTGAGTTCGGGGCAGTAGACTGGTCTGGTGCTGAAGGTCGTGGTCTTGATCTCAGGCGGTGGCAGCAACCTCAAAGCGTTGCTTGATGCCACCGCAGATCCCACGTATCCAGTGCGAGTGGTCGCGGTGATGAGTGACACCGACGCAGCAGGTCTGGGCCACGCTCGCGAGGCCGGCGTGCCGACCACCGTGATTCGCCCCGCCGACTTCGACAGTCGTGCCGACTGGGGTGAGGCGTTCGCAGCGTCGATCCGAGCGCACGGCTTTGGCAACCGCCATGCTGCCGATGACTGGCTGGTCGTCAGCGCTGGTTTGATGCGGGTGCTTCCCGCGAACTTTGTGAGCGAGTTTTCGCCCCGTCTCATCAACACACACCCCGCGCTGCTGCCCCTGTACCCGGGCGCACACGCGGTGCGTGACGCGCTCGCCGCAGGTGCTGCTGAGACCGGGGTGACCGTGCACATCATCGACGAGGGAGTCGACACTGGCCCGGTGCTGCGCCAACGCAGCGTGCCGATCCATGCGGGTGAAAGCGAAGCTGACCTGCACGAACGCATCAAGCAGGTCGAGCGACCGCTGCTTGTCGACACGGTTCGCGATATTGCGACCGGCGAATTGACCCTTCCCTCAACCTCGTAGGAGCCGCATTCTCATGGCCGTTCAGAGTCACGACCCCAACCTGTACCAGCACCGCGACCAGATTCCGGTGCGCCGCGCACTTATCTCAGTGAGCGACAAGAGTCGCCTGCTCGAACTCGCCTCAGCGCTTGAAGCTGCCGACGTCGAGATCGTGTCGACCGGCTCGACCGCCGCTACGATCCGTGAGGCAGGGTATCGCGTCACCGATGTGTCTGAGGTGACCGGGTTTGCCGAGGCGCTCGATGGCCGCGTGAAGACGCTGCACCCTGCCGTGCACTCGGGGCTGCTCGCCGACCTTCGCCTCGCCTCACACCGCGAGCAGCTCGAAGAACTCGGCTTTGCCCCGTTTGAGCTGGTGGTCGTCAATCTCTACCCGTTTGAGCAGACCGTCGCCGCAGGCAAGCCCGCAGCAGACATCGTCGAGAACGTCGACATTGGCGGGCCTGCGATGGTGCGCGCGACCGCGAAGAATCACGCCAACGCGGCGATCGTGGTGGCTCCCGCGCGCGACAGCGACGTGATTGACGCGCTCGCAAGCGGCGGCACAACCCTCGCTCTGCGTCGGACTCTCGCAACCGAGGCCTTCGTGCACACCGCGCAGTACGACGCGGCGGTTGCCAACTGGTTCCTCGACCAGGAGGATCGCGACTGGAGCGACGCGCCGGTCGAGACCGACAGCGACGATGACGATGCTTCGATCGACAGCCTGTTTGAAAACGAAGAGGCGTACGTCGGGTACGAGGTGTTTGGCTTGCGCGAGTCAGTGCTGCGCTACGGCGAGAACAGTCACCAGCGGGCTGCGCTGTTCACTGAGAACGAGGGCGCTGGCATCGCCCAGGCACCCCAGCTGCATGGCAAAGAGATGTCATACAACAACTACGTTGATGCTGACGCTGCGCTGCGGGCAGCCTACGATCACGAGCGCCCCGCGGTCGCCATCATCAAGCACGCGAACCCGTGCGGCATCGCGGTCGCTCCCGAGGGTGCGGCAGATCCTATTGCCGCAGCTCACGAGCTTGCCCACGCCTGTGACCCCGTCTCTGCATTCGGTGGGGTCATCGCTGCGAACCGCCCAGTGACCGCACAGATGGCCCGCACGGTCTCTGAAATCTTCACCGAAGTCATTGTCGCTCCGGGCTTTGAGCCCGAGGCGATCGAGATCCTGTCGAAGAAGAAGAACGTGCGCCTGCTGGTGCTGCCCGGCGATTTCGAGCAGAACCCCATTGAGATGCGTCAGGTGTCGGGTGGTTTCTTGCTGCAGGATGCTGACCGCAGTTTCGCGCCGGCATCTTCTTGGCAGCTCGCCGCGGGTGAGGCAGCCGACGAGGCGATGCTCGCTGAGCTCGACTTTGCGTGGCGTGCGTGCCGTGCGGTGAAATCGAACGGGATTCTGCTCACGCAGGATGGCGCCTCGGTCGGCGTTGGCATGGGACAGGTGAACCGGGTCGATTCGTGCCGACTCGCAGTGACTCGGGCGGGGGATCGCGCGCAGGGTGCGGTTGCCGCATCCGACGCGTTCTTCCCGTTCGCTGACGGCCTGCAGGTGCTGATCGACGCGGGTGTTCGCGCCATGGTGCAGCCGGGTGGCTCGGTGCGCGATGAAGAAGTCATTGCTGCGGCAGAGGCTGCTGGCTTGACCATGTACTTCACGGGCGAGCGTCACTTCTTCCACTAAGACGGTTTTCGCTCAGTCGACCTCTCACCAGCGGTGTCGCGGCGGCGCCGTGCATCGCTGATGAGCGTTTTCCCAGCGGATACCCAGCTACCATGGGTGCATGGATATCTTGCGAATCGTGCTGCTCGTTCTTCACATCATTGGTGCGGTCGGCATCTTGGTCGGGGTTATCACCCAGCTGCCCAAGGTGAAGAGCGGCCTTGCCAAAATCAACGGTGCAATCATGCACAGCTCGTGGCTCATGCTGGTGACCGGTCTCGCGCTGGTCGGCACGATGTACATGCGTGATCTTGAGCCGAACAACGCGAAGATCGGCATCAAGACCCTCATCCTCATCGCGATCATCGTGCTCGCGCTGGTGAATAAGAAGAAGGAGCGCGTCGGTGCGCTCGTGCTGAGCTCAATCGGTGTGCTCACCGTGGCCAACGTGCTGATCGCGACCCTCTGGAAGTAACGCGCTCCGTCTCCACCGCCTCAGAATGCTGAGGCTCAGAACACCAGCACAAACCGGGTCAGAGCGTCGACCAAGACTCCAGCGAGGCCCTGTTCCTCTTGCATCTCGGTGCGGGCATCGAGGGCAATGTCTGGGTGATCGGTGATCATTCCGTCGGTGCCTCGGCGCAGCAGTTCACGAATGCCTTCCTCATCATTGACGGTCCAGGTGAAGAAGGCGAGACCCTTCGCGGCCGCGGCATCCTGCATCTCCTGCGTTGCCGTGAACTGTTCGATCACGACGAAATCTGCGGGGGTATCGGGGATATCAACACCGGCGAAAGCGAGAATGTAGCCCACCATCGCGTCTGGCCGCAGTTCCTTCAACCGAACCAAGCTTGCGTGATCCAGCGTGTGGAAGATATTGCTGTCAATGGCGCCGAGAGCATCGAGTTCGTCGACGAGCAGGTCAACCATGTCGGGGGTGTCGAGCCCGCCCAGCTTTACTTCGATGAGGATCGGCATTTCGAGTTCCGCTGCGCGCACCATGTATTCCTCGAGCGAAGGAATCAGGCCCTCGTGACCGTGCTGGTCACGCACGGTGATCGCGGTGAGTTCATCGAACGTGAGATCTTTCACCTGAGCGTCCATACCCGCGAGTCGCGAAAGGTTGGCATCGTGCATCACGACAAAACGCCCGTCTGCGGTCTGCATCACATCGATTTCGACGAGATCTGAGCCAGCTGCTGCGGCGGCTTCGAGTCCACCAATGGTGTTCTCTGCGCCGTTGTCACTGAAGCCACGATGGCTGATGATGAGCGTATGCGGCTGCTGTGACAGCGACTGCATCGTGCCGAGATGCAGCATGCTGAGGATGAGCGCGAGCACCACGCCACCCGAGATCAGGACTCGTTCGGTGATGGTGCTTCTTTTCGCATTGGCTGCAGTGATCTGGGCGTGATCCTCGGTATCCCCCGCGGGTATCAGCACCGCGTGCGTGTCTGGCAGGAGCGATTGCCGTTCAAAGACTAGGGCTACCAGCACCGAAATCAAGGTCGCGGTGACGAGGGCGGTGAGTGCCATGCCGAGCACCTGCGCGATGCCTAGGCTGAACGCGGCAACGATCGGTGACGTGCTGGCCGCGAGCTCGTCGCTGATGACGGTCGGCAGGATTGCGACGATGAAGAGCAGGAGTGAGATGACGGTAGCGATGACGAGGATCAGCACCACTGCGAGCAGCAGCCGCACCGCAGTCCATCCCTTGGTGAGTCGCCAGCTGAGCCGCATCGATTTGCCACCGGTCGCCGAAGTCGTGGCGAACAGGGGCAGACTCAGTGCAAAGCGCAGATTGAGGTAGGCAAGCACCAGCAAAAACCCGGTCCATGCGATGGCGCTCACGGGCGATTTCATGAGCTCACCCGAGATGAACGAGGGCACGGCAATGCCCTGAGAGAGCACGGACACGAATCCGAAGCCACTGAGCGGCACTACGAGAAAGAGGTACCAGAACAGCGGCGCCGACGAGGGACGCCAGAGTTTGCGCATGATGAGGATGAGATCGCCGCCGATGGCGCGCAGGCTCACGCGTTGGCCTGTGTGGGCGCGCACGAGCATTTGCACGAGCACCGCAAACTGCAGCGATGCGAGCCAGAAGGCGAGCAACAGGATCACGAAGAGCAGCGTGAGTGACAGCCCGATGCCGCTCGTGATGCTGAGGGTGCCGAAATCGAGCGACAGCATGCCGTTTGCGCGCAGAGCCTCTTTGAAGAGCCAAGTGATGAGCGGCGTGGCGATCACCAGCATGATCAGCTGCAACCCAATAGCGACTGCGATAAGGCGAATACCGGCGGTTCGAACGGTGTTCCAGCCGGCGCGCAACAGTGCGAAGGGCGAAATGCGGTGCATCCGTCGATCCTATGGCACCGGTGCCAACGCGCGGTATCGTGGGGTCATGCGCCCATACATTGATAAAGCAGTTCCCGAAGCGTGGAAGGCAGCCGAGCAGTTTTCTCAGGCCGTGCGTGAGGCGGCAGAAGCCCGCGGCTTGCGCGTCACTGAGTCGGAACTTTTGAAGGTGCGCGCGTCACAGCTGAACGGGTGCAGCTTTTGCCTGGATCTGCATGCCCGCCAGGCACGTCAGGCAGGGGTGTCACAGCAACAACTTGATCTGCTTCCTGCCTGGCGCGAGAGTGGGTTGTTCAATGAGCGTGAGTGTGCGGTGCTGGCCATTGCCGAGGCAGCAACGCAGGTACCGCTCACGGAAGATAGCAGAGCTGATTTGATGGGAGCGCTGCACACCCTCGGCGAAGACACCTTCGCCGCGGCTGAGTGGGTCGCGGTGGCGATCAACACTTTTAACCGCATCTCGATTTTGAGCGACCATCCGGTGCGGCCGCGCAACGCAGAGGGAAAGCTCGTGCGATGACGAACCTTGAAGCACACCCCGATCTCGAGGTGCTGGCCCCTGGCCAGCCGTGCGTCGACGTTGAGGTGCTCGATCCACGCCTTGTGCCGCTGGGTGGCCCCCGAGCTATGACGGTCTACCGTACGTTGCCGCAGCGTGGCAGGTCGCTGGTGGGGGCCTGGTGTTTCCTCGACCACTACGGCCCCGATGACGTGTCTCAGACGGGGGGCATGCGTGTGCCGCGTCACCCTCACACGGGGCTTGCGACGGTGTCTTGGATCTTCACCGGTCGCATCAACCATCTCGACTCGAGTGGGGTGCGAGCAGCGGTCGATCCCGGTGAGCTGAACCTCATGATTGCGGGCCACGGCATCACCCACCAGGAGATCAGCGACTCGTCGACGACGGTGCTGCACGGGGTGCAACTCTGGTACGCGATGCCCGAAGAAACCAGGTTCATTGATCATCGATTCGAGCACTATGTGCCAGAACCGGTGCTGGTACCTGGGATGGTGGCCCGGGTATTTATTGGTGAACTGCTTGGATCGCGTTCGCCGGTCAAGACGAGCACGACGGAGATGCTCGGTGCCGAGTTGCTGCTTGACCCGGGAACGACTGTCACCATTGAGGTTCGTCGCGACTTTGAATATGCGCTGCTCGCAGAGTCGTCAACGATCACCGTGAATGGCACCGCCGTCGAGCATCGTTCGCTCGGGTATGTGCCCGTTGGCTCTGACACGGTGACCGTGACCGCAGGTGACGAAGGGGCGCGGGTCATCATGCTCGGGGGAGTGCCCTTCGGCGAATCAATCGTGATGTGGTGGAACTTCGTTGGCCGCACGCACGACGAGATTGTCGAGTATCGCCGGCGGTATCAAGCTGAGCTCGGCTTTGAACCGTGGCACGACGATGATCTTGGAAAACCCGAACTGTTTGGTCCGTACCCAGCTGGTGAACCGAAGCCGTTGCCTGCACCGACGATGCCGTCGTCGAGGCTCAAACCGCGAAGCTAGGCCGACTGCAACTGTACATGTGATGGTCGGTAGTTGCACAACGAACAATGAAAACGAACAATGAAGGAGACGCCATGAGTGACGAGAGATTCGTTGTACGAAATGAGCCTGCACGACCGAGGTTCGCCCTGATTGATCGTAGCGAAGACGGATCTGGCGATCTGGTGATCGGTGAAGAGAGCTACCTCGACTTTGCTGCAGAACCTGGCGGAAGCCCGACCGACCGCATCATGTTTCATACGGAGGTGAGCGAAGACTATGGCGGACAGGGCCTTGCGTCTGTGCTCGTGGATGCCGCAGTAACGGAGACGATTGAGGTGGGGCTCAAGGTTGTGCCAGTCTGCCCCTACGTCGCTGCCTGGCTGCGCAAGCATCCCGAGCATGCTGACCACGTGGTGCAGCCACGCCCCGAGCACCTGCAGGCTCTCAGCGCTAGCCGGTAAGCGCTGGCCGCCGAGAACTCAGCCCTGGGTATAGACGGCGAGTGCAACCCCAGTAGTGCAACCCCAGCAGTCCAGCGTCAGTAGCGCATCATCAGTAGCGCACCATCGGTAGTGCATGGTCAGAAGGGCGCGGTAGCTCGTTCTCGATGGCTCGACGCTGTGGCCGGTTCGCTGCGTGGCCCCGCAGCAGCATTCCCGTGTGGTCTCCCCGGTGTGGCACCGCGCTCGTCTTTCCCGCGCTGGTCTTTCCCGCGCTCGTCTCGGTCACACTGGTCACCCTGGTTGGCCGATCGGAACCTCACCCTCGATGGTGGCCGGTCCCGATACGTTCTACCGGTCGGGCTCACCCAATCTAGGTCACCATTTGCATGCTGGGTGACCTGCCACGGGGTCGCGTGTTTCATCGTGTGATGCAACCGACACAACCCCGCAAGATTCTTCGTCGACGTTTCTCCACCGTCTGCGGCGGCGACTGTGTGGTCGAGATCACATTTCCGGATTGGTACTCGGCATCCCGGGAACCGGCAGTGCAGGTCACGGGCGGTGAGGAATCGGCGTTGCGCTGCCGAGGGCCGGTAGGTGTCAACGGTGATCACGTCCCCCGTGTCGGGGTTCACCTCGGGCACATCCCACGACGCGGCGATCCCGGCAAGCAGCCTTGCAGTCTCGGTATCGATCGGCCCGTACCCGGCAAGCCCCGCC
>JAAZFP010000025.1 GCA_012511645.1 Microbacteriaceae bacterium | reverse complement strand
GCACTGCTCAGCGCCAACCCCGCCGACGGTGATGTGCAGGCGATCTGGAGCCACTGGAATGAGTTCACCCGTGGTGCGATGACTGCGCTGTCAGACGCTGGCCGCAGCGATGTCGCGGTGTACACGGTCGATCTCACTGACCAGGAGCTCCCGTTCTTCTGGGACGAAGTCGTTGACTTCCGCGCAGCATCGGCAACCAACCCGGCAACGATCGGCCGCTCGCAGGTACGTCTCGCGTGGGCAAAGGCCGCGGGCGAAGCCGACGGCAACCTGCTGGTGGAGCCGGCACTGATCACCAAGGCAGACCTGCCGGAGGAAGAGATCAGCTTCGTTGAGCTCGTTGAGTACGTGCCAGCCTGGAACGCAGATGAGTCAACCTGGCCAGCCTGGATCAAGACCCTGCACGAGCAACACGCCAAGTGACTTCGTCGCTCACGCTCACCGGCATCAGCCACGACTACGGTGACGGCCCGGTTCTCCGAGAGGTGAACTTGGCCGTCACCGCTGGTCGTGTGCACGCACTCTTAGGCATGAATGGCGCCGGAAAGAGCACGCTCGTGCACCTCGCCGCAGGCTTCTTCCCGCCGACCTCGGGGGAGATACGCCTCGACGGTGAACCGGTGACCTTTGCGAACCCCGCTGACGCGCTGCGTCGCGGGGTTGCGCTGCTTGCGCAGGAGGTCGACCGTGCGCTCGTGCCCGACGCCACAGTGCACGAAAATCTGCTCGCAGCAACACTGCGGAGTGAACGTCGTACGTTGTTCTCTGCGAAAAAGAACGCCGCTCGAGCGAGGGAGATCCTCGGTCGCTACGGGGTTGATCTCGACCCGAACCGCAGAGTCGATCAGCTCAGTCTGTATGAAAAGCAGGTATTGCTGCTCGTGCGAGCCGCTGCCGGCAACGCTCGCTACTTGTTCTTGGATGAGCCCACTTCTGCGTTTGATGCGGCCGAGACGGAGCGCTTCTATGGCATCGTCGAAACCTTGACGGACGAGGGCATCGGCATCGTCTTTATTTCGCACCGGCTCGGCGAGGTGTTTCGGATCGCGGACGAGGTCTCAGTGCTGCGCGGTGGGCGTGTGTCGCTGCACAAGCCGATTGCCGACACCAGCACGGACGAGGTCGTTGCGGCAATTACTGGCGAGGTCACGACCGCCCAGCGCACCGCGCGCGCCGCGTCGACTGCGGCCCCGGTGCTGCGGGCGACAGCACTTGATTTGGGTCGCGGAAGAACACCATTCAATCTGACCGTGGGCGAGGGCGAGATTGTTGCCGTGTACGGCCCTCTCGGCTCAGGGAAGACGACGCTTGCGCGCACCCTGTTTGGTCTGCACCGACCCTATCGTGCCGAATTTTCTGGTGAAAGTCGCACGATCTCGAGTGCGATTGATGCGCGCAAAACCGGGCTCGCGCTCGTTCCTGAAGAACGTCGCACCCAGGGCATCTGGCTTGATGAATCAGTGCAAACGCACTTCGCGATCGGGTTTCGAGGGATCATTCGTTCACGCCGCGAGCGCACGCACGCCGACGAGGTCATTGCGCGCTATGACGTGCAACCCCCGCGTGCTGACCAGCTGCTCAGACGCATGTCTGGCGGCAATCAGCAGAAAGTTGCGATTGCCAAATGGGCGAGTGTTGATGGCCGCACCGTGCTCATTCTCGACGAGCCGATGAAGGGCGTGGACGTTGCCGCGAAAGAGGCAATCTTTCGCTCGATTGAGCAGCTGGCTGCCGAGGGGGCGGGCGTGCTCTACCTCACTCAGGAGCCCGACGATGCGCTGCGCATCGCCGATCGCGTGATCGTGCTGGGGCGCGACGGCGTCGATCTTGAACGGCCAGCCGCCGAATTGACTCCCATCGATCTGATGTTTACCGAAAGGAGTGAGGTCGAATGACCGTCACTCAGTCTGCTGTTCGCGCTCCCAAATGGCGTGAGTTTCTCATGCGCAATGCCGCAGTGTTTGTGATTCTCATCGTGATTGCGGTGTTTGCGTTCGCGAACGAAAACTTCTTCACTGCGGGCAATCTGATGGACATTCTGCGATCCATTGTCGTGAGCGCCTTGCTCGCGCTTGCGGTCACCTTCTCCCTGGTGGTGAACGGTTTTGATGTCTCCGTGGGGTCGGTGACGAGTCTCTCCACGATTGTTGCGGCGTCGATGATGATCGACTTCCGCATGGAGACGCCGGTCGCGATCCTCGTACCAATTCTGTGCGGCATCGCAGTGGGCCTCGTCAACGGCTTTCTCATTGTGAAGCTTGGCTTGCCCGACCTGCTCGCAACCCTCGCCATGCTCTTTCTCGTGAGTGGAGTGCAGCGCACGATCACGGCGGGTAAATCAGTGACCCCGAGCCCTGACTCGGGCATCATCACGCCCTCGTTCAGCTTCATCGGCCGCGGCACCGTGCTGGGCATTCCGTTCCCGGTGATCTTGCTTGCGGTGGTTGGGGTGCTGGCCTACCTGTTTGTGAATAAGACCACGACGGGCCGCTCCATGTACCTCGTCGGCGGCAACGAAGAGGCAGCGCGTCACATGGGACTGCCCGTGGGTCGGCTGCGGGTGCTTGCGTACGTCATCAGCGGCGCGTTGGCTGCGCTCGGCGGCATTGTGCTGACCGCGCGCATCGGCAGCGGTCAGATCGAGGCGGGTGCTCCGCTGCTTATGGACGCGGTCGCGGCTGCCTATGTGGGATACGCGCTGTTTGGGCAGAAGAAGCCGAGCGTCGTCGGCACACTCGTGGGTGCCGTGCTGATCGGGGTCTCGCTGAACGGGCTCACCATGCTGAAGTTTCCGTACTACGCTCAAGACATTGTGAAGGGCGGCGTGTTTATCATGGCACTCGCCTTCGCTTTTGTGCGGCGCAAGGATCGCTGACGGGCATCGACACGCTGCGCGGCGAGTGCGCGGAACCATGCTGAGTGATCAGCCGCCACATACGACGAGAGGGAGCTTCGAATCGTGAGCGAACCAAGGCCGGACTTTGGCTACAACTTCAGCTTTATCGGGCATACCGATCAGGGAGGCAGGCCCGACGGCTGCCAGATTATGGTCGACCGCGGGTTTGCTTACGTCGCCCACGCTTTTCAACAGGGTTTCAGCGTCATTGACGTGCGCGATCCTCGCCACCCTGAGACCGTGAACTTCGTGGCAGCCCCGCCGGGAACCTGGAGTGTGCACCTGCAGGCTGCAGACGACCTGCTGCTCGTGGTGAACGCAAAGGACCTGTTCGCCGACACCGCATTTACCACCGAAGATGACTACTATGGCCGGTCGGTTGGAGACTCCGCGCTGCAGGCCGCCCGCGGGTATGCCGCGGGTCTGCGCGTCTTCGATATTTCGACACCCGGACAGCCGCGAGAAATCGCCTTCATGCCCGTCGAGGGTGTTGGCCTGCACCGACTCTGGTACACGGGCGGGCGGTGGGCATATGCCTCGGCGCTGCTCGACGGCTTCACGGACTATGTGCTCGTCACGATCGACCTGCACAACCCGCTGAAGCCAGAGCTCGCCGGTCGTTTCTGGCTGCCAGGGATGCACCAGGATGGTGGTGAGTCACCGAGCTGGGATGCGGATACCTGGCGATACGGCCTGCATCACGCAATCGTGCACGGTGACACCGCCTATGCGTCGTGGCGAGACGGCGGGCTCACTCTGCTCGACGTGAGCGACCGCTCTGAGCCGAGCCTGATCTCCTGGAAAAACTGGACCGGCCGCGTTGGTGGCGCCACGCACACCGCGCTCCCGCTGCCAGAGCGTGACCTGCTGATCGTCGCAGATGAGGGCATCGCTGACAATGCCGCCGACGGAATCAAGCGCACCTGGGTGTTTGACATTCAAGATCCCGCCGATCCGATGAGCATCGCCACGTTCCCTGACCCGGCCGAGGTTGATTACACGGTGAAGGGTGGCCACGCGGGGCCACATATTCTGCACGAGAACCGCCCGGGAAGCTTTCAGAGCGACACCCTCATCTTCGCCACTTACCAGAACGCGGGGCTTCGCGCGTTTGACATTCGCGACCCGTTTCAGCCGTCAGAGGTGGGGGCGTGGGTGCCGCCGGCACCAGCGCAGATGGTTGACACGAGACCTGACCGACCGCGCGTGATTCAAAGCTTCGATGTGTTCGTCGATTCCGAGCTGCGCGCCTATATGACCGATTACAACGCCGGCCTGTACATTCTGCAGTTTGAGGGTGATGAACGATGAGCGTGGTGCTGGACGAGCTGCGAGTTGCGCTCGGAACGCGAGCCGACACGGCGCTGATCACCGACGCGGCGAGCCTCGCTGAGGTTGGGGTTGACACTTCGGGCGCGCGGCGCGGCGCGGCGTTCGCGCTGGTGCGGCCGGTCACGACCGAAGAAGTGCAGGCGATTGTGCGGGTGGCAGATCGGCACGAGGTGCCGATTGTTGCGCAGGGATCGCGCAGCTCTCTCGCGGGTGCCGCGTCGGCCACGGACGGCTCGATCCTCGTGGATTTCTCACGCATGCGTCAGATCCTGGTCATTGACCCGCTCGAGCGGCTTGCAGTGGTGCAGCCAGGGGTTCGGGTGGAGGAGCTCGCCGAGGCGGTCGAGCGCCAGGGGCTGTTTTATGCGCCAGACCCGGTGTCGTCGCACCTCGCCTCAATCGGGGGCACGGTCGCAACCAATGCGGGCGGCATGCGCTGCATCAAATACGGGGTCACCCGCGACTCGATTCGCTCGCTCGAAGTGGTGCTCGCCGATGGCAGCGTGATCAACACTCGCCGCAACACCATCAAGTCGGTTGCGGGCCTCGACCTCACCTCACTCCTGGTGGGGTCAGAGGGAACGCTGGGTCTCGTCACTGAGATCACGGTGAGTCTGCACTCGGCACCTGGCCCCTCACTCGGGGTGTCGGCGATGTTCCCGTCGATCGGCGAAGCGCTCGACGCGGCGAACGAGATTGCGACCGGTGTCACGCCTCCCTCGGTGCTTGAGATGCTCGATGATGTCGCGCTTGAGGCGTTTCGGCGATATGACCCATCGATTGAGGTGCCAGATGCCGCGCGCGCCTGGCTGTTGGCGGTGACCGACTCCCGCGTGGCGGCCGATGCTGAACTTGACGGCTTTGAGGCGGCCTTTGCGCGCAACGGCGCAATCACGGTGCGCAGAGCGGAGACGGCCGAGGAACTCGATCAGCTGTTTGCAACCAGGCGGGCGCTGCACCCCGGCCTGCAGGCCTACCTCGGTGCGTCTCTGAACGGGGACATTGCGGTGCCGCGAGGAGCACTCGGCGAGGTGGTGGAGCGCGCCGATGAGATCGCCACACCGTTCGGGGTGGTCATTTCGATCGGTGGGCATGTGGGTGACGGAAATCTGCACCCCGTCGTGGCCTATGACCCAGGCGACGCTGAACAGACTCGCCTGGCCCACGCCGCGCAAGATGCGTTGCTGGCTGTTGCGCAGGATCTCGGCGGCACGGTGACCGGCGAACACGGTATCGGCACTGAGAAGCTGCATGCGCTCGATGGTGAGTTGTCGCCTCGGGTGAGGGAGCTGCAGCGCGCGATCAAAGCCGCGTTTGATCCGAAGGGCATCTTGAACCCAGGCGCCAAGCTCTAGCGACTCGCTCTCGTGACTCGTTCTTGTGACGGGTTTGTCTGTACAGTGTGTGCAGCAGCACCCCGGCGAACCAATCGCGCTGAGCGATAGGATTAACGGCGAGACACCGCCGAAGAAAGGGGCACTGCCGTGGCAAAGACCGCCGATAAGACCGGCCCAACCGGGCGCCCCATTCGCTTTTATCCGGTTCCGCCCGTGCTCGACCGTCACGGGCCTGCCCGCATCATCGCTATGTGCAACCAAAAGGGTGGGGTTGGCAAGACCACCACGACGATCAACCTTGGCGCAGCGCTCGCGCGCTACGGTCGACGGGTGCTCGCCGTTGACTTTGACCCGCAGGGCGCGCTGTCAGCAGGCCTCGGTGTGCCGGCCCACGAGGTGCCGACGATCTACGATCTCATGCTCGGGCATGTGAAAGACCCTCGCGAAGCGATCCAAGAGACCGCGACTCCGGGTCTCGACGTGATCCCCGCGAACATCGACCTGTCGGCTGCCGAGGTGCACCTCATCAGCGAAGTGGCCCGCGAGCAGATTCTTGCCGGCGTGCTGCGCAAAGTGTCAGACGAGTACGACGTCATCCTGATCGATTGCCAACCGTCACTTGGGTTGCTGACAGTGAACGCGTTGACCGCGAGCCACGGCGTGCTGATTCCTCTTGCGTGCGAATACTTCGCGCTTCGCGGAGTGGCGCTACTCATCGAAACCGTCGACAAGGTGCGCGACCGGTTGAACCCGAGCCTCGAACTCGACGGCATTATCGCCACCATGTATGACGCTCGCACGCTGCACGCCCGCGAGGTGCTCGAGCGCGTGGTGAGCACCTTTGACGATACGGTCTTTGACACCGTGATTGGCCGCACGGTGAAGCTGCCTGATGCTTCGGTCGCTGCGAAGCCCATCCTCGAATACGCGCCAGATAACCCCGCAGCAGAGGCCTACCTGCAGCTTGCCCGCGAACTCGTGCAGCGCGGCACCATCGCATAGGCCGCACCCATGCACACGGTCACCGAACCCGATGAGGAGTCGGGCGACGACGCGTTTCGCGTCACGCTCGACGTGTTCGACGGGCCGTTTGATCTGCTGCTCAGCCTCATCAGCAAACACGAACTCGACATCACCGAGGTGTCACTCAGCCTCGTCACCGACGAGTTCATCGCCTACCTTGCGACGCTCGAGGGTCAGGGCACCGACATGCTCGATCGAGCCTCAGAATTTTTGGTGGTCGCGGCGACACTGCTCGATCTGAAGATTGCGAGCCTGCTGCCGCAGGGCGAGGTCGTTGACGCAGAAGACATTGCGCTGCTGGAAGCTCGCGACCTTCTCTTTGCGAGGCTGCTGCAATACCGGGCGTTCAAACAAGCGAGCGCATGGTTTCGTGAGCGACTCGAGACGGAGCAGGCCAGGCACGCGCGTCTGGTGCCGCTCGAAGAAAAATATCGTGACCGCGCACCCGAACTTGTGTGGACCCTCTCACCAGCCGACTTTGCAGCGATCGCTGCGCTCGCGTTTGCGCCCCGTGAGATTCCGGTGGTGGGGCTTGAACACCTGCACGCACCGCTCGTGTCGATTCGAGAGCAAGCGGCGATCGTCGTCACCCTGCTACGCACCGGCGGAGCCCACAGTTTTCGCGAATTGATCGCAGGAGTCAACGCGCAGGCCGAACGCGGGGTGATCGTGGCGCGCTTTCTCGCGATTCTCGAACTGTATCGGCGCGACGCAGTGAGCTTCACCCAGGCCGAACCGCTCGGAGATCTGCAACTCGAGTGGGTCGGCCATGATTTCTCAGACGAAGACCTCTCTACACTTGGTGGCGACTATGACGGATGAACCGCAGCTCGACGATGTTCGGGCGAATCACACGCTGGGGCAGCAGCTCGAAGCGCTGCTGCTCGTGGCAGACGAACCGCTCAGCGCGGTCACACTCGCGACGGCCACCGACCGGCCGGTGCGCGAAGTGCGGGCCGAGCTTGAGGCGCTCATCGCCGACTACAACGGCGCAGCCGACGCCGAGCGGCCCCCTCGCGGGTTCGAACTGCGCGAGGTCGGCGGTGGCTACCGGTTCTATGTGCGAGCCAGCCTCGACGCCCTGGTCGCCGATTTTGTGCAGCAGCAGACCCCGTCGAAGCTCTCCCAGGCCGCGCTCGAAACCCTTGCGGTGGTCGCCTACCGTCAGCCCATTTCGCGGGGCGCAATTGCCTCAATTCGCGCGGTGAATGTCGACAGCGTGGTGCGCACCCTGGTCGGCCGCGGTCTCATCACTGAGGTCGGTCATGATGCTGAGACCGGTGCGATTTTGTACGGCACCGATGAAGCGATGCTCGGGCACCTCGGTATTGCAAGCATTGATGAGCTGCCGCCCATTGCGCCGCTGCTCGATGATCCGAGCGAAGGGTTCGAAGAATGACAGACGTGCTGGCCTCAGAACAGCAACCTGATGATCTGCCGCGCTTGCAAAAGGCGCTCGCTCACGCGGGGGTGGCGTCTCGGAGCGCGTGCAAAACACTGATCACGAGTGGTCGCGAGACGGTCAACGGAGAGGTAGTTTTCGAACTCGGCAGCCGTATCGATCCTTCGGTTGACGATGTGCGCGTCGACGGCGTGATTGTGCAGCTCGACACCGCAAAGCGATACTTCGTGCTGAATAAGCCTCGCGGTGTGGTGTCAACGATGAGCGACGAACAGGGGAGACCAGATCTCAGCACCTACGTTGATCGCGTTGGTGAGCGGCTCTACAACGTCGGCCGACTCGACACCGATACCTCGGGTCTGCTGATTCTCACCAACGATGGTGACCTCGCGAATACGCTGGCCCACCCTCGGTACGGCATCCAGAAGACCTATGTGGCTAAAGTGCGCGGGGCGGTGACCCCGGCGGTCATTCAACGGCTGCGAGACGGTGTTGAACTGAGCGATGGCCCGATCAACGTGGATGCCGCCAGAATCTTGCCCGACGGGAGTTCGCGCACCCACTCGCTGATCGAGGTGACTCTGCATTCTGGCCGCAACCGCATCGTTCGACGCATGCTCGCTGAGGTCGGGCACCCTGTCGACGAACTGGTGAGGCGCCAGTTTGGCCCGCTGTCGCTCGGTGCCCAGCGGCTGGGCGAGATGAGAGAACTGTCGGCGGCAGAGCGAGGCGCGCTGCTCAACGCCGCGGCTGACGGCGAAAGCCACGCGGGCAACGCGGGCAGCACGGTGACCGCCGGCCGGCCAGGAGATGGCAAGGGCGCAAAGGGCATGCGGGGAGTTGCTGCGCGCGGCAACCCGCACCGCCGATAGATGTCACACTGAACTGGTGAACGAACAGGAGTCGACCGTGTCACACACACAGACCAACGGTCTTGCAAGCCGCGTGCAGGGGCAGGTGCACATTATTGGTGCGGGGTTGCTTGGCGCGAGCATCGGGCTCGGGCTGCGCAGCCACGGTGTGGAAGTGACGCTCGAAGACGCCTCGCCAACCACCGTCGCGCTCGCCGCCGACTACGGTGCCGGCCGACCCCGCAGCGATGCCGACCCAGAACCAGCGCTCGTTGTTATCGCGACACCTCCCGACGTCGTTGCCGACGTGATTGAGCGCGCACTCACGCGGTTTCCGGATGCGGTCGTCACCGACGTTGCGAGCATTAAACTTGCGCCGTTTCAGACGCTCACCGAGCGCGGCATCGATTTGACCAACTATGTGGGCTCGCACCCCATGGCGGGCCGTGAGCGCGGGGGAGCGATTATGGCCCGCGCTGATCTCTTTGCCGCGCGGCCGTGGGTGATCTGCCGAGACGAAGAGACACCGGCCGCAGCGCTCTCGCTGGTTGAGTCGGTCGCGCTTGAGCTGGGCGCAACACCCCTCGAGATGACGCCGCAGCAACACGATCGGGCGGTCGGGCTCGTGTCACACCTGCCGCAAGCAGTCTCGAGCTTGCTCGCGGCGAGATTGCTTGACGCGAGCGAACAGCACATTGGTTTGGCAGGGCAAGGGCTGCGAGACACCACCAGGATCGCGTCGAGTGACCCCGAGCTGTGGGTGCAAATCTTGAGCGCGAATCGGTCATCAGTGGTCGAAGGCCTCGAAGCGCTGCAGCTTGATTTGGAGGCGCTCATTGGCGCGCTGCGCGACCCAGAAAAGCCGGGCGCACGCCGCCACATTGCCGACCTGTTGGCCGCGGGCAATCGAGGCGTGGCGCGCATCCCGGGCAAGCACGGCTCGAGTGAGCGATTCACGACGCTCACCGTGTTGATTGATGACCGGCCCGGCCAACTTGCCGCCCTGCTCACCGAGCTTGGAGACCTAGGCATTAACATGGAAGACTTGCGCCTCGAGCACTCGCCGGGCGCACAGATTGGCTTCGCAGAGATTGCGGTGCTGCCCGAGGTTGCCGAGCGGGCAATCTCTGACTTGAAAGAACGCGGATGGACGACACTGTGAGCGCTCTCGAACCGACCCTCGTCGCGATCGATGGTCCTGCCGGAAGCGGCAAGTCGAGTGTGTCTCGTGAGGCTGCTCGCGAGCTCGGTTTCGGCATTCTCGACACCGGGGCGGCGTATCGGGCGCTTGCCTGGACGGCTCTTGAGGCCGGAGTGGTGCTCGGCGAGGCACAAGAGCTCCTTCGAGTGCTTGATCAGTGGCGATTCGCCATTACTCTGCAGGGTGACCAACGGGTGACCGTGGTGCTGCCGGGCGAGACCGACACGCACGACATCACCGCGGCGATTCGAACGCCAGAGCTGAGCGCGAATG
Source organism: Microbacteriaceae bacterium (assembly GCA_012511645.1). Taxonomy (GTDB): domain Bacteria; phylum Actinomycetota; class Actinomycetes; order Actinomycetales; family Microbacteriaceae; genus Leucobacter. The sequence goes on along the minus strand of JAAZFP010000025.1, from coordinate 6,621 downwards.
TGAGCGCGGTGTCGCAGCACCCTCAGGTGCGCGAGCAACTCAACGCGATGTTCCGTGACTTGGTCGCGACCTCTGGACTGCCAGGAGTTGTCATCGAAGGGCGCGATATCACGACGGTGGTTGCGCCCGAGGCTCCCGTGCGCATGCTCTTGACGGCGTCACCAGAGGTGCGCGCCGCGCGTCGGGCCGGCGAGCTGCCCGGGCTGAGCGCCGAGCAGGTGCTTGCAGACTTGCGAGCACGCGATGAGAAAGACGCTGCGGTGGTTGACTTCTTCAATGCCGCCCCAGGTGTCACACTGATTGACACTTCTGACCTAAATTTTGAGCAGTCGGTGCGCGCAGTCATCGACACCGTGAATGCGGTTCGTACCGCAGATTGAGAACAGACCAATGACTGAACACAACGACGCAGAATTTGAAGCGTTTGACGACACCGAAGCGGGAGCTCCCTTCGCAGGTGACGACACCGAGTCGGCAGATGCCGAGCTGGTCGTCACCGACGAAGAGCGTCTTCGGGTGATGCGCTCGGGGCTCGACGATTTCGAGCTCGAAGACGATGACCTCCAGATCATCGGTGAAGACGGTGAGTTTCTGGGGTTCCAGCAACCCGAGGCCGAGGCGCTGCCGGTGGTCGCGATTGTGGGCCGCCCAAATGTGGGCAAGTCTGCGCTCGTGAATCGTATTCTCGGTCGACGAGAAGCCGTGGTTGAAGATGTGGCTGGCGTGACTCGAGATCGCGTGAGCTACCCCGCGGAGTGGACGAGCAAGCGCTTCACCGTGGTCGATACCGGCGGGTGGGAGCCCGACGCGAAGGGCATCGATGCCTCGGTCGCGGCGCAGGCTGAGGTCGCGATTGACCTGTGTGATGCGGTGCTGTTTGTGGTTGATGCTCGCGTGGGCGCAACCGCCACCGACGAACGCGTCGTGCAGTTGTTGCGTCGCACCAAGAAGCCGGTGTTTCTCGTCGCGAACAAGGTTGATGACGCAGCTCACGAGGGTGAGGCTGCCCAGCTGTGGTCGCTCGGGCTCGGTCAGCCGTGGCCAGTGTCGGCCCTGCACGGCAGGGGAGTCGCGGACCTGCTCGATGCTCTGATCAAGGTGCTGCCCAAAGAGTCTGCCGTGGCAAAACCGCAGCTTGGAGCACCGCGTCGGGTGGCACTGCTCGGCCGGCCGAACGTCGGCAAGTCAAGCCTGCTGAATAAGGCTGCGGGCGAAGAGCGCGTGGTCGTGAACGAACTGGCGGGCACCACGCGCGACCCGGTTGATGAGCAGGTCGAAATCGCGGGTCGGGTGTGGACCTTTGTAGATACCGCGGGCATCAGACGCCGCATGCACCTGCAGCAGGGCGCAGACTTCTATGCCACGCTGCGCACGGCTGCGGCACTGGAAAAGGCCGAGGTGGCGGTGGTGCTCATCGATGTGACCGCATCGATCAGTGACCAAGATCTTCGCATCATCGACCTGGTGCTCGAATCAGGGCGTGCGCTGGTGCTCGCGTTTAACAAGTGGGATCTGCTTGACGACGAGCGCAGGCGATACCTAGAGCGTGAAATCGAGCGGGACCTTTCGCATGTGGCCTGGGCGCCGCGCGTCAATATTTCTGCGCGCACCGGTCGTCACCTGGAAAAGCTGGTGCCAGCGCTCGAGACTGCGCTCGATTCGTGGGATACGCGCATTCCGACGGCGAAGTTCAACGCGTTTGTTGCCGAGTTGTCGCAGGAGAACCCGCACCCGCTGCGCGGTGGCAAACAGCCGAGAATTTTGTTTGGCACGCAGGTGCAGAACCGGCCGCCGACGTTCGTGCTGTTTACGACGGGCTTCCTCGACCCGGGGTACCGCCGCTACATTCAGCGCAAGCTGCGCGAACGCTACGATTTCGAGGGCTCACCCATCGTGATCAATATGCGCATCCGTGAGAAGCGAGCTCGCCGCTAGGCGAGGTCGGCTGGGCCGATCCTGCAGTGTGCTGCGAGCTCGCCGCTAGGCGAGGTCGCTTCTCCGAGGGAGCCATTTCTGGCAGCACCCTTACTCGTGTGCGGGGAGCGCTGTGTTGTCGTCTGCCGCTGTGATGTTGGGTGTGGGAGCGGGTGACCGGCCGATGAGACCGAGCATGGGGAAGAGCAGCACCGTGAGCATGCCGCCACCGACGAGGGCTGCCGATGTGCTTTCGTCGAGCACGCCCGCACTGGTGCCGATGCTCGTGACAGCGATGACGAGCGGAAGTGTGGTTGCGGTGAACAGTGCCACGGTGCGGCGGTCAGAAAGGCTTGATCCTCGCGGTGCGAGAAGGAACGCAGGAAGCCCTCGCACGATGAGCATGATGACGGCGAACACCGGCACGAGCAGCAGCGCATGGCGATCTGCGAACAACTGTTGCAGTGGGAAGGTTGCGCCGGTTGCGACGAAGAAGATGGGAACGAAGAAGCCGAAGGCGATTGACTCGAGTTTCGCCTCGACCACCTCTTGCTCTGCAGGATCACCGTCACGCAGAACGACGCGCGCAAGCATTCCGGCGGTGAAGGCGCCGAGCAGGTAGTCGATACCGAGCAGCACTGCGAGCGTGACGAGCGCGGCGAGCAGCAGAATCACGAAGCGAATGGCAAACTGCCCGCTCGTGCGGAGCGTCGCTGACACCATGCGTTGCAACCAGCGACGTTGACCTCTGTTCGAAACGAAGAAGGTGAGCGCGGCAACCGCGACGAAGATCACGAGTGAGATGGTGCCCGCGATGGGGGCGCGACCGCTTAAGAACACGGAGATTGCGACGAGGGGTAAGAACTCGCCGACTGCTCCCGCAGCTGACACTGCGCGACCCAGCGCTCCGTGGGTGATGCCCGCATCACGAAGCATCGGGGTGATGGTGCCGAGTGCGGTCGCGGTGAGGGCAATCGCAATGATCGCGGCGCTCTGTGCGGTGTCTGCGACGAACGCTGCCGCGGCGACCGCGAGTGCAGTGCTCGCCACCCATCCGCCCAGCGCACGCTTGCCGCTGCTGCCACGAACTGATTGCGGGTCAATTTCGTTGCCCGCCATGAAAAACAGCATTGCGAGTCCCAAGTGCGAGAACAGGTCGAGCATGTCTGAGTCTTGCAAGAGCCCGAACCCGGCGGGGCCGAGTGCCATGCCGAGCGCAATTTCAAACACCACCAGCGGCACGACGAGAGCCTTTCGCACCAGTGCCGCAAGCAACGGAGCAATCACGGCAGCGATCGGCACGAGCACGAAGGTCAGATCCATTCCTTCATCCTAGGGCGACGCAGCGCTCTTCCCGACGATGAAATCTGACGTCACACAGTGCAGCGGTGAGGGCTGCGCGACTAGTCTGGAGAGCATGAGTGACAGTATCAGCACCGCAGACCTGGTTGACGAACTCGGCGAGAAGCTGCAGTCCGTGACCACGCAATTTCAGAACCTCGGTGGACGGTCACAGTTCTCTGGTCCCGTTCGCACGGTGAAGTGCTACCGCGATAATGCCCTGCTGAAATCTGTGCTGGGCACGCCAGGCGATGGCGCGGTGCTCGTGATCGATGGCGGGGGAGCGCTCGAGAGCGCCCTCGTGGGCGACATCATCGCGCAGCTCGGGGTGGATCATGGTTGGGCAGGCATCATTGTGAACGGAGTCATTCGTGACCGGGTGGTCATCTCGACCCTGCCCATCGGTGTGAAGGCGCTGGGGTCGAACCCACAGAAGTCGACGAAGACTGGCGCTGGTGAGGCCGATGTGACGGTGACGTTTGGTGGGGTCACGTTTCGGCCAGGCGCGATGCTCTTTAGCGACGAAGACGGTATCTTGGTCGAACACTAACCACGTCGAGGCTCGTCCTCGGCTGCCAATCATTTCTGGTTGCGGGTCGCGCTCTGGGTGCGCGGTTCGTTGACCGCTGAATCGCAATGACGCGAGGAGACCCTGGTATGCGCAAGAACGCCATCATTCCGTTTGTCCCGTACATTCTCGTTTCGGTGCTGCACGTCGTGTTGCAGGTGTTCGAGCTTCCGGGCCGCGGCTATGAAACAAAGCAATTATTGATGCCGGCATTGGCGCTTGCCGCAGTGTGGTCGGTGTGGCGGCTGCGCCCCTGGCCGCGTGCGGCAATGGTGCTGGTGCTCCTTGCGCTCACCACGTCGTGGATTGGTGATGGCGCTGGGCTGTTTTTCCCTGAATGGCCCACGCTTCCGACCATGATTCTGTTCTTTGGCATCGCGCACCTCGCCTACATCGTGCTGTTCTGGCGTGCGCCGAATGCGCTCGGCGTTCGCAGGGTGCCGCTGTGGGCACTGATTTATGTGGTGTGGTGGGTGGGGGCGCTGGCGATTGTGGGCCCCCACGCTGGCGACCTCTTTGTGCCGCTCGCGGTGTACGGCCTGGTGCTCGGTGGCACTGCGGCGCTGTCGACCAGGTTCGGCCCCGTGGCTGCGTGGGGTGGCGCGTTCTTCCTGGTTTCTGACACCATCATTGCATTTCGCGAATTCATGGATGTGCCGTCGTGGCTGAGCAAATTCGTGATGCCGACCTATGAGATTGGGCAGGGCCTCATTATTTTTGCGACCGTCACGCTGCTGCACGCAGCCTCAGCGCGGCAATCAGGCGATGCGGGTGAGGGTGCCTTCGCTGAGCATGTGGTCGATCGCAGCTCGGTCGCCTGAGAGCACGGGAGCGAGCAACGGCCAACTCGCGGCGAACCCCGGATGCAGGTCGTAGCTGGTGACATCGTCGAGCCCGATCCAGCCGAGCGCATGGCTTTCGGGGTCGGTGATCTCGGGCTCAAACGGCGTGGTCACGTCGGCAATGACCGTGGTGTAGGTCCATCCGCCTCGGTCAATCTGGTAGAGATAGTGGGCACGCACGGAGTCGAACGGTACACCGGCCTCTTCGTTTGACTCTCGTAGGGCGGCCTCGACGGGTCCCTCGTTCTCGTGACGGGCGCCCCCTGGGATGCCCCAGGTGCCGCCGTGATCGCTCCAGCTCACTCGGAGCTGCATCAAAATGCCTCGGGAGGGATCGAACGCGAGGAGTCCGGCCGCGCCAAACTTGCCCCAGTATCGCCCGCCGTCTGCGGCGACGACCCAGGCGTCGCCGGTGTGCCTCAGGTCACTCATGCCACCAGCGTATCGGGTGCACCCGTGGGATGTGGGGGAGTAGTCGGCGAGTGTCTGCTAGGATATGAAGGTTGCCGTCAAACGGCCGCGGATAGAGAGAGCCGCAGCACCCTGCTGTGAGCGCCGCGCAACGAACAGTAAGGAGAGTTTCATATGTCACTTGCACCAGAGGTGAAGAAGGCAATCGTTGAAGAGTACGCGACCAAGCCCGGTGACACCGGTTCTCCTGAGGTTCAGGCGGCGCTGCTCACCGAGCGTATCAAGGGTCTGACCGAGCACCTGAAGGAGCACAAGCACGATCACCACTCACGTCGTGGTCTGCTGCTGCTCGTTGGCCAGCGTCGCCGCCTGCTCGCATACCTGCAGCAGGTTGATATCACTCGTTACCGCGCGCTGATCGAGCGTCTCGGTCTGCGTCGATAACTTCGACGGTCATCTGATCTTCGCAAAGCCGCACCCTCACGGGGGTGCGGCTTTGTCATGTTCTGGGACAGTTCTCGTGCGATCCGTGGACCGAAAAGGTGTGACGTGCTGGGGGCGACGCGCCTGAGCGGTGAGGCTGATGCCTGGCGATAGCATTGGTTCGTGACCACTTCCCGCCGCAATCTGCTTCCCTGGCTGGTGTGGGGTGTGGCCGCGTTCGCCTATGCGGTTGCGGTCGTGAACCGATCCTCGCTTGCGTCGCTCGGGCCGGCCGCGCAGGAGCACTTCTCAATTGATGCGACGGTGCTCGCGAGTTTCGCGGTCATTCAGCTCATCGTCTATGCGGCGATGCAGATCCCGGTGGGCGTGCTGCTCGACCGATTCGGCTCAACCGCGCTGATCTTGACCGGCGGGCTGCTCATGATGGTCGGCCAGGTGGCCATGGCAACCGTGCACGATGTGTCACTGGCTGTGCTCGCTCGCATTCTGGTGGGTGCGGGCGATGCCTGCACGTTTATCAGCGTGATTCGCATGTTGCCAGAGTGGTTCGCGGTAAGGCAATTGCCAATGCTTGGCCAGCTGACCGGGCTCATCGGTCAGGCCGGTCAGTTGGTATCGGTCACCCCACTTGCGATCGCAGTTGATACCTTCGGCTGGACAAGCGGCTTCTTGGGGGTTGCCGCGGTGGCGCTGCTCGTGGTGCTGCTCGGATCCGTGGTGCTCAGAGATCACCCCGGCATGGGCAGTGTGGTCGAACGCATGACTGGCCGCCTCGGCAAGGTGAGCCGAGGCGCGGTGTGTCTGGGGGTGTCAGACAGCACGGCTGTGCCCGCCGCTGTCGGGACGCCAGCGACCGAAATGATGCCGTCGGTGAAAGCTGAGCGGCCGCGACCTCCCGGCCTTGGGTTCTGGTCAAAGGTACGGCGACTGTTGAGCCTGCCCGGCGTGCGACTCGCCTACTGGGTGCACTTTGTGACGCCGTTTCCCGTGAACACCTTCGTGCTGCTGTGGGGAACCCCATTTCTGATGGGCGGCCTCGGCATGACCCAAGCCGAGGCGGGCGCGATGCTGTCGCTGCTCATCGCGACGGGAATGGCCTCG
>JAAZFP010000265.1 GCA_012511645.1 Microbacteriaceae bacterium | reverse complement strand
CGCGGCATCGGTCGATCGTTCGCCTTCAACACGAATGAGGGCGCCGATGACTATCTCTCGGTTGACGAGCTCGTGCACACGCTTGCCGATGTGACGAGCAAGAACGGGCGAATGCTGCTGGGCCTTGGGCCAGATGCGGCGGGCGTGATCTCAGAGGATCAGCGACGCATCGCTGCCGGCCTTGGGGCGTGGCTCGCGCGAAACGGTGAAGCGATCACCTCGACCCGGCCACATACGCGTGCTGAGGGAAGGTTCGCTGACGTTCGATACACGACTCGTGCTGACCGTCTCTACGCGATTGTGCCGTCGACCGAGGCTCGGGATCGTCGCGAGCTGGTGCTCGACGTGGTGCCGCGCGAACAGCAGGTTTCGCTCGTTGGTGGGGATCTCCTTGAGACGGCCGAGCGTGATGGTCGACTCGTGGTGCGGTTGCCCGAGCGTTTGCCTGAGGCCCCGGCACACGCGGTGCGAGTGGTGGGTGAACATCATGATCCGGCGCGTTGAGAGAAATTTCTCACTGCCTCAGCATGTTCCGCGTGTAAGCTAGGCAGAGCACCGCGTGTGCGTTCCGCAGTTTCAAGCGAATCGATTTCTCATCTTCTTTCTTTTTTACCGCTCGGCCGGGACTTTTGCCCGGCCGACATCAGGCCGGCCGGCTCACCCTCGCACTGTTGCGTGGCTCGATTCAGGCATGCCTGCCGCTGCTCAGCAGCCCACAGACTCTCACCGGAACATCGGTGAGGACACCAGGATCGCTTGCGCGATCCACAACATGTAAGGAATGACAATATGGCCACCGGCACTGTCAAATGGTTCGACTCAGCCAAGGGCTACGGCTTCATCGCGCCCGACGATGGCTCGAAGGACGTGTTCGCACACTTCAGCGAAATCGAGGGCTCCGGTCACCGCAACCTCGAAGAAAACCAGAAGGTCGAGTACGAGGTAGAGCAGGGCCCGAAGGGTCCACAGGCAAGCTCGATCCGCGGTCTCTAACAGACTTCACTCGGCGGCGCGGGGTGAACTTGCGCCGCCGACCATACCGATCAACGCGGTGTTGGTAGGCACGATGCTGCCCGCTGACACCGCGTTGTTCTTATTTCGCTGAGCCCGGTTCTTCAGCAAGCGCGCGAGTCAATCCCGCCTCGTCTGCAAAGCGCGGCTCCGTTTTATATTCGGGTCGCACACCCGAGATATCGCGATAGAAGTCGCGAACCCGATCCATGTCGGCAACGACGTCGCCGGTGAGGGTGAGGGTGGGCCCAAGCCCAGACGACTTCGTTGAGCCATCGGCAAAGCCGAGGGTCACCGGCATTCCCGCCTTCATGGCAATGCGGTAGAAGCCACTGCGCCACCCCTTGCCAGTTCGCGTGCCCTCTGGGGTGACCACGAGCATGAAGTTCTCGGTCTTGTTTGCCTGCTCAACCACCGCATCGACCACGTCCGAGGCATTTGAACGGTCGACCGCGATGCCGCCGAGGCCGCGCATGATCGGGCCCCCGATGCCGCGAAACAACTCTTTCTTGCCCAGCCACCGCACCGGCAAGCGCGCGTCCCAGGCGATGCCGAGCATGAGTAAAAAGTCGAAATTCGAGGTGTGCGGGGCCCCAATGAGAATGCGCGCACCCGTGATCGGGGTCGTTTCGCGCACGAGGCGCCAGCCAGACAGTTTCCAGAACACGGTGGCGATGCCGCGGCGCACTTCGGTGAGAATAGACATTCGCTCAGACTATGGGGTCGGCACAAAATTGCTGGCATGTTTTGGTGAAATCGTGAACGCCTGAGGGGATGCGTTGCGCCAAGACTTGAAACTACGTCTAGCCGAACATTAGAATTATGGTTTCCAGAACCATTGAAAATGAGTGTGCAATGTCGGCTATGGCGAGACGGGTGCTTCACGCGGTGGGGGGCGCCGCGGTGGGGATCTCTGCGGTGCTCATCTCAGTGCTCTTGCTTGCGGCCTGCTCCCCGGGCGATGCACCTCCCACGCGCGAATCAGGCAGTGCTGAGGGGGCTGGTGACGATCGGCCGCTCGTGCTCACCACCTTCACGGTGCTCGCTGATATCGCGCAACACGTTGCGGGCGATCACCTGCGAGTTGAATCGCTGACCAAGCCCGGCACCGAGATTCATGGCTACGAGCCAACTCCCGGAGATTTGCGCCGAGCTGCAGGTGCCGATCTCATCATCGATAACGGGCTCGGCCTTGAAGCCTGGTTCGAGCAGTTCATGCACGACCTTGACGCACCACACGTCGTGGCGAGTGACGGAGTGCAGGTCATCGATATCACAGGAGACGAAGCGGCAGGGCTACCGAACCCGCACGCATGGATGAGCGCACTCGAAGCGCAGCGATACGTCGAAAACATCTCGGCGGCGTTCGTCGAACTCGACCCAGAGCACGCCGATGACTACCGTCACCAGGCCGCTGCCTACACCGCAGAACTGCAGCAAGTGCAGGGCGAACTGCTCGACGCACTGCACGAGGTTCCGGCGGCACAGCGTGTGCTCGTCACCTGCGAAGGTGCGTTCTCGTACCTGGCGCGGGACGCCGGCCTTGGCGAAGTGTCGATCTGGCCGGTGAACGCTGAGCAGCAAGCGACGCCGCGACGCATCGCGGCAGTGATCGACGCGGTGCGCGAGCGCGCAGTGCCTGCGGTGTTCTGCGAATCGACCGTCTCAGCAGACCCCATGCATCGTGTCGTTGAATCGAGCGATGCCACGTTCGGCGGAACACTCTATGTCGACTCGCTGTCGGCTGCAGACGGCCCAGTGCCCACCTACCTTGCGTTGCTGCGATACAACGCGCAGACTATCGTGTCTGCGCTCACGGAGGTGCAGGAATGAGGGGCTCGCCGATCCATGTGAATGAGGTGACCGTGCGTTACGGCTCGGTGCTTGCACTCGACGGCGCCACTCTCGAGGTGCAACCGGGCTCGGTGTGCGGATTGATCGGCATGAACGGCTCGGGCAAATCGACCCTGTTCAAGACCATTATGGGGCTCGTGCGACCAGACTCCGGCACCGTGCGCATCGGCGGAGACTCGCCGGCCGAGGCCCGCAAGAAGGGGCTCATCGGCTATGTGCCGCAGAGCGAAGACGTTGACTGGTCGTTTCCGATTTCGGTGCGCGAGGTCGTGATGACCGGGCGCTACGGTCAGATGGGGTTTACGAGGCGTGCGCGTCGGCAGGATCGTGACGCGGTCGATGAAGCGCTCGCACGGGTCGAGCTGACCGCGCTCGCAGACCGACAGATTGGCCGGCTTTCTGGTGGGCAGCGAAAGCGCGCATTTGTAGCGCGCGGTATAGCGCAAGGCGCGACGACGCTGCTGCTTGACGAGCCGTTTGCGGGCGTCGACAAGCGCTCTGAAGCAACCATCACGAGGCTGTTGCGCGAACTTGCCGCAGGCGGGGCTACGATCCTCGTGTCTACCCACGACTTTCACGCGCTGCCCGCGCTCGCAGACGAGGCGATCTTGCTGATGCGGCGGGTGCTCATGCGCGGCACCCCCGCTGAGGTGCTGCGGCCAGAGCATCTCGCGCTGGCGTTTGGCGTTGCACCCGACACGGTGCGCGAGGCCATCGAAGCGCGCGACGGTGGGCCCGAAGGCGAGGCATCATGAACCCGCTCGACCTACTGCTCGACCCACTTTCATACGACTTCATGGTGCGAGCTCTGCTCACCGCGCTCATTGCCTCAACCGTGGGTGCGCTGCTGTCGTGCTGGCTCGTGCTCATCGGGTGGTCGCTCATGGGTGACGCGGTGTCGCACGCGGTGTTGCCCGGTGTGGTGCTCGCCTATGCGGTCGGCGCCCCATACGCGCTCGGCGCCGTGATCTTCGGGCTGCTCGCGGTCGGCTTGATCGGCGGTGTGCGCGATACGAGCCGCATCAAAGAAGATGCGGCAATCGGCATCGTGTTCACCACCCTGTTTTCGCTCGGGCTCGTGCTGATCTCAGTGATTCCCTCGCACACCGACCTCGGCCACATTCTCTTCGGCAATCTGCTCGGAGTGTCCTGGGCTGACTTTGCCCAGCTTTCCGTGCTGGGCATTATCGTCTTCGGGGTGCTCATCGCGAAACGTCGGGACTTCACCCTGTTTGCATTTGACCCCACACACGCTCACGCGATCGGGCTGAACCCTCGGCTCATCGGTGCGACGCTGCTCGGGCTGCTCGCCCTCACCGCGGTCGTCGGGCTGCAGGCGGTTGGGGTGATCCTCGTGGTCGCGATGCTCATCATTCCAGGGGCCACTGCCTCGCTGCTCACCGAGCGGTTTGGTCGCATGTTGCTCATCGCGCCGGCGATTGCGGTCGTGTGCACCGTGGTCGGACTCTATGCGAGCTACTACCTTGACACCGCGTCGGGGCCAATGATTGTGCTCGCACAGGGTGTCGCGTTTGTGCTTGCCTATCTTGTCAGCAAGCGCCGCTGGGTGCGGCGTGCCTGGCGCCGCGTCGCGCGCGGAGCAGAAGACGCCGATCTCGCAGCATCACGCGGGTGAGACGTAGAGCGCGTCGGTTGCGGTCTTGCCAAGCGCGACCGGGTCGTGCTCGCCTGAGACAACAACCTCGAGTGACCCAGAGAATGGTGCGCCCTCTTGCAGCGTCAGCTGTGCGCCGAGCACAATGCCGCGATCTTCAAAGAACTGCAACAGCTCGGGGTCATCATCGCTGATGCGCTCCACCACGACGTGAGCGCCTGGTGCAACGGAGCTGAGCTGGGTGGCCGCGACTACCCGAACGACGCCGTCAGCGGTGGGAATCGGGTCGCCGTGCGGGTCACGGGTGGGGTGGCCGAGCAGTTCATCAATGCGGTCAATCATGAAGTCAGACACCGCGTGCTCAAGCGTTTCAGCCTCATCGTGCACCTGATCCCACGAATAACCGAGCGTGCTGACGAGAAACGTTTCGATGAGTCGGTGACGCCGCACCATCGCAACAGCATAGGCTCGGCCCTCGTCGGTGAGCTCCACGGCACCATAGGGTGTGTGATCCAGCAGGCCCTGCGAGGTCAGCTTGCGCACCGCGTCTGACACCGATGAGAGTTTCAGCTCGGTGCGCTCCGCGATGAGCGAGGGGGTGACCGGGGTGTCGGTCCACTCTGCGAGCAGCCACACGGCTTTCAGATAGTTCTGCGTGCTCGACGAGAGTTCAGAAACCGACATGACTCAAGGGTACCTGGTGGGGGTGAACGATGGGTTGCTAGGATCGCCCACGGTTGCGGCGGCGAACACTCGCGGTGGGGCGACCGCCCAGGTACGAGGCTGCCGAGTCAACGACGAAACCTTGCCGCAGCACCTCGCGGCCGATCAGCATGCGAAACACCATCTCCTCGCGGCTCGTGAGGGTGACCTCTGCTGGAATCGTGCGGCCGCAGAGCGTCACGTCCATCTGCACGACGAAACGGTCTTGTGAGTGACCCGACGAGCTGCGAACCGTTCTGCGGTCGTGCACTGGGCGCTCGACGACAACCTCGTCGAGTTCGCTGTCCTGCCAGGGGTGCACGGTGAAGCGCACCCAGTCGGCGCCGTCGCGCGTGAACTCCTCGACCTGCGTCGCGTGCAGTGCTGATGTCTGTGCTCCGGTGTCAATTTTCACCTTCACCCAAGACACGCCGATCTCGGGCAGGGCAACCCATTCACGCCAGCCCGTGAAGGTGCTTGAATGGTCTTGATCACTCACGCTTCTATCTTGGCAGGTAACCACGGTGAAACTGGCGATTCTTTCGCGCGCCCCTCAGGCGTATTCCACGCAACGGCTCAAAGCCGCGGCAGAAGATCGTGGGCACCGCGCCCTCGTGCTCAACACGCTGCGCTTCGCAATTGATCTTGCGGGCGAAGAACCTGACCTGAGATATCGGGGCAAACAGCTGAGCGACTACGACGCGATCTTGCCGCGAATCGGTAACTCGATCACCTATTTTGGCACCGCGGTCGTGCGTCAGTTTGAGCAGATGGATGTGTACACTCCAAACACGGCAAATGGCATCGCGAACGCACGAGACAAGTTGCGCGCGACGCAAATTTTGTTGCGGCACAACATTGACATGCCTGCCACCGCGTTTGTGCGCAACCGTGCCGATGTGCGACCCGCAATTGAGAGCGTGGGTGGTGCGCCGGTGGTCATTAAGCTGCTCGAGGGTACCCAGGGCATCGGGGTGATCCTTGCACCTCAGGTGAAGGTTGCCGAGGCAATCATCGAAACTCTGCACTCGACCCGTCAGAATGTACTGATTCAGCGTTTTGTGTCAGAGAGCCGAGGCCGCGATGTGCGCGCCCTGGTGGTCGGTGATCGGGTGGTTGCGGCGATGCGGCGGCAGGCGAGGGGCGACGAGTTCCGTTCGAATGTGCACCGTGGCGGCACCGTTGAGCCGTTACAGCTTGATCCCGCCTATGAGCAGGCGGCGGTTCGTGCCGCACAGATCATGGGTCTACGCGTTGCGGGCGTTGACATGCTCGAGGGAGACGAGGGCCCGCTGGTCATGGAGGTCAACTCGTCCCCGGGTCTGCAGGACATCGAGCAGGCGACCGGCCTCGATGTCGCCGGCGCCATCATCGACTACATCGCGAACCAGGTCGCGTTTCCCGAGATCGACGTGCGCCAGCGGCTCAGCGTTTCGACGGGGTATGGTGTGGCTGAGCTCGTGATGCACGCTGGCGCTGAGCATGTCGGCCAGCGCCTTGGTGATCTGGGGCTCTGGGATCGCGACATCACCGTGCTCACCCTGCACCGCGGGGTGCAGGTGATTCCAAACCCTCGCAAACATGTGGTGCTCGAGCCCGAGGATCGACTGCTCTGCTTCGGCAAGCTCGAAGAAATGCGCTCTATGATCCCGGATCGGCCTCGACGGCGGGCGCGCGTGCGCAAACTGCCGAAAGAAGCGCGCGAACTGGCCGATCAGTAGCCCTGGCGCGAGGTCATTCGGTGCGCTGAATCACCAGTGAGAACTCAACGAAGCCGGTGGGCTCGACCACGACGAATCCGAGGCTTGGCGCGGTAATGCCGAAGTCGGCGAAGGTGATTGGAATCTGGCCCGCAATCTCTGCGTTCTCACCATCGCTTCGCACCTGCGCAATAAAGGTGACCGGCTGCGTGACACCAGCGATGGTGAGTTCGCCCATGAGCGTCTGATCAATCACCTCACCGGTCTCTGGCGCTGACTCCGGTGTGACCGACTCACTGAGCACGAATGTCGCGGTGGGGTGAACTGAGGTATCGATGGCTTGCTGCTGGAAAAAGCGGTCGCGCTGAGCGTTATCGGTTGTGATCGTCGCAACATCGATCTCGAACTCCGCAGACTCGAGCGTGAGCCCGCTCACGACGAGTGAACCCCGCACGCTGTCACTGGAGCCAACGACAGTAAAGGGTTCGCCGTTCAGCAGTTCATCGACACGGTAGCCGGCGGAAGACCCTTGCCCAACGATCCAGGTGCCGCTGACCTCTTCTGTGGTGAGTGCGCGCACGTCGGTGAGCCTCAGCGCTGAATCATCTGCGCTGAGTGTCGGCACCGGCTCAGCAGGCGACGTGAACATCATGCGGTAGACGTTTGGCGCGGCAACCACGGCGATGGCGCCGACTGCGAGCACGCTCACCAGCGAAATGATGATGACTTTGGTGCGCGCGTGCATGACTCTCCTGTGCGTGTAATGGCTCACTTAAGCATGCCGACCCTGGCCTGAAACAAACTGTGAGACCGCTCAGTGGGCGCTGTGAGAACGTCTCGTCAGCCCTCCAAGGTGCGCCCGTACGTTGGGGTAGATGGCGCGTATGCTTCGCCCGGTTAGGGCTTCAGCACCCGGTAGCCGCGCACGGCGTCATAGCCGTGAATCTCGCGAGTATCGAGCACCGACATGAAGTCGAGCACCTCGCGAGAAATCACCTGGCCAGGCACGAGCACCGGGAATCCTGGCGGGTAGGGGGTGACGAACCCTGCGCTCACCGGGCGTTCACCCTCGGCAACCCTGCGACTGAGTTCAGCCTGCGACACATACTCAACCGCGCCACGTTGCTGGCCTTGGAAGAAGGCCGCACGCAGGTCGCCGTCGGGGCGAATGCCGTCGGTTGAATACTCGGATGAGAACGCGCTGAAGTCTGGCAAGGGAGGCATCGGCACCTCACCGGGCAACGGCATGTTCGGGTCGAGCTCTTCGCTCAGCTCCTCAAACCGCTCAGAGAGTTTCACGAGCACCTCGATGAGGTAGGCGATGCCGCTTCGCGAGGTGCCAATGTTCGTCATGAACAACACCGTGTTGCGACTCGTCTTGTTCACCTGAATGCCGAAGCGATCCATCAGATAGTCGTGCTTGAACGTGTCGCCATCGACGCCGGTTTTGGTGATCTCGACCGTGATACGGCTTGGGTCAACGACGAACTCGTCCTCCCGCCAGGCTCGCCACATATCTGAAAGTCCCTGACGCAGCGGCATCTTGCCGCCGATCCCTCGGAGGGGTTCGGGAATCAGATCGTAAGCGTCGACCACGCGGAAGAAGCGGCGCAGTATTGGATGCCGCGCAATCGCCTGAGTGAGGCTCGTCGCGAGGTCGAGTTGGCGCTGCACGAGCTCGTAGCCTTCGAGCTCAACCTGGCGTCGCCCGAGGTCAAGTGAGGTGAGAATCTGGTAGTTCGGCGATGTCGAGGTGTGCGTCATGTAAGCCTCGTGGAACGGCTCGCGCGCGTCGCGCACCCAATCCTGGTCATACACATGGATCATTGACCCTTGGCGAAGCGAGGTCAGCGTCTTGTGTGTTGACTGGGTGGCGTAGACACGGATGCGAGCGTCGGGTGAGGGGATGAGTCGCTCGCTCAGCCACACCTCATCAGGCGCCGGCGTGCCGTCTTCTGCGAAGAGCCGCTTCTGCTGCTCGGTGTAAGCAAGGTGGTGAGACGAGGTCTTGAGCGTTGCCTCGAGGTGCTTCGCCGCGGCCATCGCCGTGCGGCGACGGGTAACGGGGTGGAAAGCGGCGAATGCGAACCACGCTTCGTCCCAGAGAAACACCAGATCCGGCTTGATGGCGAGGCACTCAGCCATCACTCGCTCGGGGTCATAGACGATGCCGTCGAACGTGCAGTTGGTGAGGGTCACCATGCGCACTTCGTCGAGGCGGCCAGCCGCGCGGTAGTCGAGCAGCATCTGCTTCACATCTGAGAGCGGCACGGCGCCATAGAAGGCGTAGTCGTTGAGCGGATAGGCGTCGAGGTAGGCGGGCCGCGCGCCGGTCAACATCATGGCGTGGTGATGCGACTTGTGGCAGTTGCGGTCGACCAGCACAACGTCGTTCGGCGAGACCAGGGCTTGGTGCACGACCTTGTTGGCCGTCGAGGTGCCGTTGGTGACGAAGAAGGTGTGCTTTGCTCCGAATGCCCGGGCGGCAAGTTCTTGCGCTTTTTTCAACGTGTGCACGGGGGCGAGTAATGAATCGAGCCCGCCCGAGGTGGCACTTGTCTCTGCGAGCAGCAGGTTCAGACCATAAAAATCGGCAAGGTCGGTGATCCACTTCGAGCCGACGACCGAACCGCCGCGAGCCACCGGCAATGCGTGGAACACTCCAACGGGCCGACGCGCATGATCTTGAATCGCTGCGAAGAAGGGCGTGTCATAGAGGTGCGAGACGCGTCGCAGCAGTGAGAGGTGCAGCTCGAGCTGATCTTCTCTCCTGAACACGCGGCGGAAACGCCGCGAGAGTGCGCCGGCGAGATCTTCAATATTTGCGCCCGCCATGAGGTAGAGGTCGATCTCAGGACGCAGGGTGTGCAGCACATCGGCGAGGCGCACCACGCGCTGCACTGAGGAAAGCGAGCTTGAAGCTGGCGCGGTTTCGACCCCGGCTGACTCCCAGGCGAGGGTGATCGTGTCGCGCAGGTCACGGCTGAGGGCCTGTGTCGTTCGGCCACTGAACCCTGGACGAATGATGCACGCCAGAATGTTGGGGTTGGTGAGCAGTGCCGCGATCGCGTCATCGGCGCTGGGCACCACGACAAAGTCATAGATGAACTGGTCTGCGGCTGAACGAAGGCGCATGTTTTCGGCGCGCATCGAGTCGCGATCACCCGCGGTGGTTTCGTCGATGACCAGCACTTCGAAGCGGGGGCGCGGGTCGCAATCATCGGTGATCTCGAGGCGCTCGATCTCGTCAATGAGGTCGTTGTGCGGCTCATCTGGCACCGTCGAATTGCGAAGGCGCTGCACGACGCGACCGATGCGGTCGAGCGCGTTCTGGTAGTCACCCTTGCGCAACAGCTCGCTGATGTCGCGCACATATCGCTGGCCGAACCCTGCCCAGTACATCTCGATGGTTTCGAGCGCGCGGAGGTTGCGGGCGATCTCACCGTCGCCGGTGAGTGCACTCTCATCGTCGTTGCCGAGTGCGATGCGCTTCACTCCAAAACGCAGGTACTCCCATGCGTCACTGCGCAGACGCCATGTGCTGGCGGGCATGCCCGGATCGCGCTCAAGCTCACCGGTCATCGGGGGCGGCTCCACGCTGTCTGTCGTGATGGGCGCGCTCGCAAGTGACTCGGGGAAGCTATCATCGAGAAGCGTCATTGCGCGCGATCCTTTCACAGGGGTTGCCTCATTTTGGCACACCGTACCTGCCCGAGTGTACGGGCAGACCCATGCCGGCCCGCGCAAACAATGCGAATCGTACACGGTCTGTGACCAGTGCGTGCTGGAGGGGCCCCGCGCCCCGCCGCGCCCAAGTAGACTGGGGGCATGGCAAAAGGGTACGAGCGCAAGCATCGAATTGTGGTCTTGGGCGGCGGCCCCGGAGGGTATGAGGCGGCACTCGCTGGCGCCCAGATGGGCGCTGAAGTCACACTCATTGAGCGCGCAGGCGTCGGGGGAGCCGCGGTGCTTACCGACGTGGTGCCGTCAAAGAGTTTGATCGCGACTGCGGGCGCGGTGCAGGCCGTACGCGACGCTGGCAAGCTCGGAGTGCAGGCATTTGTTCCGGGTGGCGACGGCAAGCCAGTGCGCCCAGAGACTACCGTGAACTTGGCGGCCGTCAATAAGCGCCTCGTGGCAATGGCTGGCGCGCAGTCGACTGACATGCTGCACAGCCTCGAAGAAGCGGGTGTGCGCGTTGTGCAGGGCCAGGGGCGCCTCGACGGCCCTAATGCGGTCTTGGTCTCAACCGCCGCCGGCGAAGACGGCACCGACTTTGACCGCATCGAGGCCGACACCATTGTGGTCGCCGTCGGCTCGAGCCCGCGCGAGCTCGACACGGCGAAACCAGACGGTGAGCGCATTTTCACCTGGAAGCAGCTCTACGACCTGCCTGCGATTCCCGAGCACCTGATCGTGGTTGGTTCGGGCGTGACCGGTGCCGAGTTTGCAAATGCCTATCGAACCCTCGGCTCAGAGGTGACCCTCGTCTCGAGCCGTGAGCAGGTGCTGCCCGGCGAAGATCCAGACGCAGCTGCCGTGATTGAGCGTGAGTTTGCGAGACTCGGCATGCACGTCATGTCGAAGGCCCGAGCCGTGTCGGTCACCCGCACCAAGACCGGCGTCGCAGTAGAACTCGAAGACGGTCGCGTCGTCGAGGGCTCGCACTGCCTCATGGCCGTGGGTTCAGTGCCGAACACGTCGGGCATCGGGCTTGAGGCTGCCGGGGTCGACCTCGCTGAGAGCGGGCACATTCGGGTCAACAAGGTTGCCCGCACCGCAGTGCCCTCAATCTATGCTGCCGGCGACTGCACCGACTTCTACCCCCTCGCCTCGGTCGCCTCGATGCAGGGCCGAACGGCGATCATGCACGCACTGGGCGACTTCGTGCGACCGATCGATGTGCGCAACGTTGCCGCAAACGTGTTCACCTACCCAGAGATTGCGACGGTCGGCTGGAACGATCGGGCACTCAACGAACACGCTGATCTCGCAACGGCGGTCTCACACATGGTGCCGCTGAGCGTCAACCCGCGTGCCAAGATGATCGGCTTTACTGACGGCTTCGTCAAGCTGTTCGCGTGGAAGGCATCGGGCACGGTCATTGGGGGAGTGATCGTGGCACACCGCGCCAGCGAACTGATCTTCCCGCTTGCGCTCGCCGTCGAACACCGACTTACCGTCGACCAGGTGGCCTCAGCATTTGCCGTGTACCCGTCGATGACCGGTGCGATCACTGACGCGGCCCGAGCCATGCACCAGAGCGCGCAGTGACCATGCCGCGCCGCGCACTCGCGTTCATTTCGGTCACGGTGCTGGCGTTCGCCCTCAGCGCCTGCGCCCCCGCCTCAAAGCCGCCGCTTGTTCCGTCGGCAACCGGAGCTGACCCCGTGGTGACCGTGCAGGTGGTCGACAACCGGTACGAGCCCAGCGAAGTGCAGATTGAGGCGGGCCAAGCCGTGCGCTGGGTGTTTCAGGGCGTGATGGAACACGATGTGGTTGCCGAAGACGGCAGCTTTGTGAGTGAGCTCGTCACCACCGGCGAATATGTGCATGTGTTCGAAGAGGCCGGGGTTTTTGCATATGACTGCTCAATTCACCCGGAAATGACCGGCACCGTCGTCGTTCGATGAGGTAAATGACACTCGTGACACGCGGTGTTCGTCACGCTCGGTGTGGACGTGCCGTACCGCTCAGTCGTGCGTGGGCGCCGCGAGCCGCACTGAGGCGAGCTGTTCTTCACGGGTCGGCGCCGGGTGCACGGTGATCAGCTCGTCGGCCTGCGCGTGCTCAGCGAACGCCGCGAGTTGCTCGCGCACGCGCTCTGGTGAGCCGAGCGCGGTGTAGCGCAGCATATCGCGGATCTGCAGTGCTGCGGGGCTCTCAAAGATGGTTGCAGCCTCGGCCTCGGTGAGCTCGCGCTCACGGCCCCTCGACAAAAATCGTCGAACCCGTTCGAACTCTGCACGAGCAAACAGCGCTTCGGCCTCGTCGTCAGTTTCAGCAGCCACCACGTTCACGGCAGCGATCACATACGGCTCGGGGTGTCGCTCGCTCGGCTGATACGTCGAGCGGTAGTGACCGACTGCCTGAGTGAGCAGATCCGGCGCGAAGTGCGAGGCAAACGAGTAGGGGAGTCCGAGCTGCGCTGCGAGGCTTGACCCGAACATGCTCGATCCGAGAATGAACAGGGGCACATTCGTGCCGCGCCCCGGGTACGCATTCACTGCGGTGCGAGGGAGCTCATCGCTGAGCAACCGCTGCAGCTCTAAGACGTCACTCGGAAACGCGTCGCTCGCGGACATCTCGCGACGCAGCGCGCGAAAGGTGGCCATATCGCTGCCCGGCGCGCGACCAAGCCCCAAATCGATGCGCCCCGGATGCAGCTCAGCGAGGGTGCCAAACTGTTCGGCAATCACGAGCGGAGAGTGATTCGGCAGCATGATGCCGCCCGCCCCCAGGCGAATGGTTGAGGTGTGGGCAGCGATGTGGGCGAGCAGTACTGATGTGGCGCTTGACGCAATCGCCGACATGTTGTGATGCTCGGCGTACCACACCCGCTGATAACCAGACGTCTCGGCGGTCTGCGCAAGCGACACCGAGTGCTGCAGCGCGGCGCTGACGTTCCCATCTGCCTCAACGCTCGCAAGGTCAAGCAGAGAAAGTGGCATAGGGGTCATATGCGTTGCAACCCGAACCGCACGAAAACTATTCCGCGCTCAACCTGACGAGGTGCACCTTACGCTTCGTCGGCGACCACGCGCATGAGTAGGTGGCCCGATGGCACTGTCTGTCCGACCGGAGCATCAACCTGCTCCACAACACCATCGTGCGGCGCTGCAATGGCCTGTTCCATCTTCATTGCCTCAAGCACCACGAGCTGCTCTCCAGCCCCGACACGCTGCCCTTCAGTCACCGCGACCTTCACCACGGTTGCCTGCATCGGGGCCGAGATTGCATCGCCACCGGAGCCCTGCACCCCTGCTGGCTTCTTGCGTTTCGGCGCTGGCCCACGAGTCACGTCTTGATCACCAAGCGGAATGAGGTTTGATGGCATCGTCACTTCGACGCGGCGACCCGAGACCTCGACCGTGACCGTCTGTCGTTTCGACTCGTCGGCGCTGAGCGCAACCTCACCCTCCCACGCGGCGATGTCGTTCTCGAACTCATTCTCGATCCACATCGTGTAGACACCGAAGGCGCCCTGCTCTGCAGTGAATGCTGGGTCACGCACGATTTTGCGGTGAAAGGGCAGCACGGTTGGCAGGCCCTGCACCTCAAACTCGTCGAGTGCGCGCCGAGCGCGCTGCAGCGCCTCTTCTCGGCTTGCTCCCGTGATAATGACCTTGCCGAGCATCGAATCAAAGGCGCCCGAGACGGCATCGCCGGTGATGACTCCAGTATCGACCCGCACACCGGGCCCACACGCGGCCTTGAACAGGGTGACGGGACCCGGTGAGGGCAAGAAACCGTTGCCAGGATCTTCGCAGTTGATGCGGAACTCGAAGGAGTGCCCGTGCGACTTCGGGTCGTCGTAATCAATGACCCCGCCCTCGGCGATGCGGAACTGCTCACGCACGAGGTCGATGCCGGTGATCTCTTCGCTGACCGGGAGCTCGACCTGCAGTCGAGTGTTCACCTCGAGAAATGAGACCGTGCCGTCGCGCGCTACCAAAAACTCACAGGTGCCTGCCCCGACATAGCCGACCTCTTTCAAGATCGCTTTCGACGCGCGGTAGAGCTCGGCGTTCTGCTCATCGGTTAAGAACGGAGCTGGAGCCTCTTCGACCAGTTTCTGGTGTCTGCGCTGCAATGAACAATCTCGCGTTGAGATCACGACGACGTTGCCATGCTGATCGGCGAGACACTGGGTCTCGACGTGTCGTGGCTTCTCAAGGTATTTCTCGACAAAGCACTCACCTCGCCCGAACGCGGCAACTGCCTCGCGCGTCGCAGATTCGAAGAGCTCCGCGACCTCATCGCGGTCGTAGGCAACCTTGAGCCCGCGCCCGCCGCCGCCGAACGCCGCCTTGATGGCGATGGGCAAGCCGACCTCGTCTGCGAATGCAAGTACCTCGTCGGCGTTTGCGGCCGGGTCGCTCGTGCCGGGAGCGAGCGGTGCTCCCACCTTTTCGGCGACGTGACGCGCGCTGACCTTGTCACCGAGCCGCTCGATCGCCTCGGGGCTGGGGCCGATCCACACGAGGCCCGCATCGATCACCGCCCGCGCAAAGTCGGCATTCTCAGCGAGAAAGCCGTAGCCGGGGTGCACCGCATCGGCGCCCGAGCGACGGGCGACAGCGAGCAGCTTCTCAATGACCAGGTAGGTCTCTGCGCTGGTGGTACCACCGAGCGCATAGGCTTCATCTGCCAACCGGGCGTGCATTGCGTCTCGGTCTTGGTCTGCGTAGACCGCGACCGAAGCAATGCCGCTATCGGCGGCGGCCCTAATAATACGAACTGCGATCTCGCCGCGATTGGCGACGAGCACTTTGCGGATACGCGACATGAGTTACAGCCTATTCCAGCCGCCCCCTCTCACGTTGGATATATTCAACAAAGGTTCACCGGAATCGTTGCCGATGCACACATGCATCGGGGGTGCGGGTGCGCCTGTTCGCGAGTCAGGCGCAGGGGTCTGGGCGCAATACACAGGGATGCCGCTGACTGCCTGGAACGGTTAGGCTGAGCAGTGCAGGCGGGCGTGTCGAGCGTGATGCGGCTTCGTTCTGACAGTAGATTCGCTGCGCCGTGCAGCACCGAGAAACGAGGGCCTCATGTCCGCACAGAACGTCAACCTCAATGATCTGCTTCAGCAGGTGCCGATTGCCGATATCGCCAAACAGTTTGGCATCGATGAAGCTACCGCAACGCAGGCCGTGCAGCAGGCACTGCCTGGTCTGCTCGGTGGCATGGCGGTCAACGCCTCGAGTGAGCAGGGGGCCAACAACCTCACTGCTGCGCTGAAAAAGCACGAAGGCGCCAACGTAGCCACGCTCAAGGCCGTCGACACCGAAGACGGGAAGAAGATCGTCAATCACGTGCTCGGCGATAAGCAGGGTGAGGTGGCGCACGCGCTCGCTGGTAAGAACGACGGCGGTCTCGGCGATATCATTCAGAACCTATTGCCAGTGCTTGCGCCGATCGTGATGGCATTCCTGGCAAAGCAGATGGGCGGCGGCTCATCGCAGACTGAGAACTCATCGTCGGGTGGTGGCATCGGTGACCTGCTGGGCGGTCTGCTCGGTGGCGGCTCGAATACCAGCTCAGGCGGCTTGGGCGATCTGCTCGGGGGCCTGCTTGGCGGCGGTTCAGACAATGGATCGGGCGGCGGTCTCGGTGACCTGCTGGGTGGGCTGCTGCGGGGTAAGTAGCACACCATGAACGAGGCAGCGTGGGGAGGGGTTCGTTCGGTCCCGATCCGCGCCAACCTCTAGACTTGGCCGCATGGTCAACGCAGCAATTCAAGGTAAGGTCTACCCGCCGACCGCTTCGTATTTGGTCGGGCGTGAAAAGATTCGCGAGTTCGCTCGCGCGGTGTCGAGTGAGGCCGCGGTGCACCACGATGTGATCGCTGCGCGTGCAGCCGGGTACGCCGATGTGATTGCTCCGCCGACGTTTGCGATCGTGGTGCAAGACGCAACACTCAAGCAGTTGCTTGACGATGGCGAGGCCGAAGTTGATTTCTCGCGGGTGGTGCACGGTGATCAGAGCTTCGCATACTCGCGCCCGATTGTTGCGGGCGATGAGCTGACCGGCACCATGACGGTGACCAGCGTCAAACAGCTCGGAGGTAACAGCATGGTGACCTCGTCGACCGAGATCTCCGACGCGAGCGGTGCGCACGTCGTGACGGCCGTCTCGACTCTTGTCGTTCGCGCCGCAGCAGAGGGAGCACAGTGATGAGCGAGACCACAACGCAGATTTCACCCGTCTTCGACACGCTCAGCGTGGGCGATGTGGTCGCTGAGCGTCAGCTGGCATTTACGCGCGACAGCCTCGTGCGCTATGCCGGTGCGTCACTCGACTTCAACCCGATCCACTACCGGGATGACGTCGCAGCGTCGGTTGGGCTACCCGGCGTGCTCGCTCACGGAATGCTCACCATGGGTGCGGCGGCCGCCCCCGTGACCGATTGGCTCGGGAGCGCAGGCTTCGTGCGTGACATGCAGGTGCGCTTTACCAGGCCAATTGTGGTCGACCCAGAAACCGGAGCCGAGGTGAGCATCACCGCGACGGTGAGTGCACTCGATGCCGAGGCTCGCACTGTGGCGATTGATCTCAAGGTCACGAGCGATGATCAAACCGTGCTCGGCAAGAGCAAACTGGTGGTGGCGTTCGCGTGACTGGCACCTCCGGGGCGCTCGCAGAGCCCACTCTTGCGCAGCTGACAACGATGCGCGTGGGTGGCCCGGCAGAACGGGTCATCACCGCAGACAGCCGAGAGTCGCTCGTGCTGCACGCCCTGGATCTGTGGCGGCTCGACGATCCCTGGCTGCTGCTCGGTGGCGGCTCGAACACGATTGTGAGCGATGAGGGGTTTCCGGGCACGGTGCTGCTCGCGCGCAATACGGGCATCGAGCTCGTTTCCGAAGCTCGAAGCGATGGCAGGGTTCGACTGCGGGTACAGGCTGGGCATCACTGGGATCATCTGGTCGCGTTCACGGTGGAGCGAGGATGGGCCGGTCTTGAAGCGCTCTCGGGAATTCCCGGCCTGGCGGGTGCCGCGCCAATGCAAAACATTGGCGCATACGGAGCCGAGCTCGCTGATGTGCTGCACTCCATTGAATTCCTTGATGCAGACACCCACGAGGTGGTGCGCCTCGGCGCAGCCGAGCTCGAGCTCAGCTATCGCAGTTCAGTGCTCAAGCAGGGTCGCGAAGGGGTGGTGCTCTCGATCGATGTGGTGCTCGACGCTGATGCGGGCGGCCTATCATCCCCGGTGCGTTACGGTCAGTTGGCCGAGCGCCTTGGTGCGCAGCTCGGCGATCGCGTTCCCCTTCGTGAACTGCGCGACACGGTGCTGGCGCTGCGCCGATCGAAGGCAATGGTGCTCGATGAGGCCGATCATGACTCATGGAGCGCAGGGTCGTTCTTCACAAACCCCATCGTGACTGAGTCGTTCGCGCGCACGCTGCCCACGGACGCTCCCCGCTATGTCGTTGATGAGGGTGAGACGCCACCCACAGTCATCGCGCTGGAAGACCTGCAGAGAGGTGCGGCGTTGCCGCAGCCGAGAAAAGCTTCTCCACGCACGGTGAAACTGTCTGCCGCCTGGCTGATCGAGCACTCTGGCATCACCCGCGGGTTCCGGCTACCGGGGTCGGGCGCGGCGATCTCCTCGAAACACACCCTCGCCATCACCAACCGCGGGGGCGCTTCCGCCGCCGATGTGGCCGAACTCGCCCGCTTCGTCGTGCAGCGGGTGCAGCAGGAGTTCGGGGTGATCCTGGTGCCAGAGCCAAGGGTCTACGGTCTCGAAATTAGACCTGAGGCTCACGGAAGAATCTCATCCGCTGCTGGTGAACATCTCTATTCTCAACAGAGCAAACTTAGAGAGTGTGCACAATGCGGGAGGGCAGGAGCGGCGGCCTGCGTTGTGTACTGTGAGCCGCGTGCTTGTCGCGCACAGAATCGCCCCATAGCGTTGAGGCAGTGAAATTTTGGCCACCGCAGAGACCGGCATCCGCCGCCGCTCGCCGCCGCACAAGGAGTTGCAATGAGCACCACCCCTCGTATTGAGGTTGCCGCTGTCGCAGACGCGCTCTATGGCAAGTGGAAAGAGGAGCGCCTCGCGGGGCGAGCATTGGCATCTGATCCACGGCTGCAGACCATCCCGGGGCAGTCAATGGACGAGCACCGCGAGCGCGTGCTTGAGCAGCTCGGCCTGCTCGTTGAGGCGGGCGCGATTCAGCGCGCGTTCCCGAAGCACCTCGGGGGCAGCGATAATCACGGCGGCAATATTGCTGGGTTCCAGGAGCTTGTGTTTGCCGACCCCTCGATGCAGATCAAGAGTGGTGTGCAGTGGGGTCTGTTCGGGGCGGCCATCTTGCATCTCGGAACTGAGCACCACCACAACACCTGGCTACCAGACGTGATGAGCCTCAAGCTTCCGGGCGCGTTCGCCATGACCGAGATTGGTCACGGATCAGACGTCGCCTCGGTTGGCACGACTGCCACCTATGACCCCGAGACCGAAGAGTTCGTGATTCACACGCCGTTCAAGGGTGCCTGGAAAGAATTTCTCGGCAACGCGGCCTTGCACGGTCAAGCTGCGGTGGTGTTTGCGCAGCTCATCACGAATGGAGTGAACCACGGGGTGCACGCCTTCATGGTGCCCATTCGCACCCCAGACGGGCAGATGATGCCGGGCATCGGCAGCGAGGATGATGGCGTCAAGGGGGGCTTGAACGGCATCGACAACGGTCGCCTGCACTTCACCAATGTGCGCATCCCTCGCACAAACCTGTTGAACCGTTACGGTGATGTTGCAGCAGACGGCACCTACTCATCACACATCGAGAGCCCGGGCCGTCGATTCTTCACCATGATCGGCACGCTCGTGCAGGGCCGCGTCTCGCTCGATGGTGCCGCGGTCAATGCCATGAAGGGCGCGCTTGCGATTGCGCTGCGCTATGGCTCTGAGCGCCGTCAGTTTTCGGGAGCTGACGGCAAGGAAGTCGTGCTGCTCGACTACGGTCACTACCAGCGTCGTTTGCTGCCACGCCTCGCCGAAACCTATGCGATGCAGTTCGCAGATCACAAGCTACTCGAAACCTTTGATGAGGTGTTCTCGGGCGCGAATGACACCGATGAAAACCGTGAGGATCTCGAAACCCTCGCTGCGGCGCTGAAGCCACTGTCAACGTGGGCAGCGCTCGACACGCTGCAAGAAGCGCGCGAAGCGACGGGCGGTGCGGGATTCATCGCGAAGAACCGCCTCACGGGATGGCGCGCTGACCTCGATATCTACGTCACTTTTGAAGGCGATAACAATGTGTTGCTACAGCTCGTTGGTAAGCGTTTGCTCACCGAATACGCCGAGCAGTTCAAAGATGGCGATGTCGCTGCCATAGCCAAGGTGGTTGCCGGTCAGATTGGTGAGGGTGCGGCTCGGTTCGGTCTGCGTCAGATGGGCCAGAGCATCGCAGACCTTGGCAAGGTCGCTCGCTCGGTAGAGGGCGTGCGCGATCCAGAGACCCAGCAGGCGTTGCTCGCCGATCGGGTGCAGACCATGGTGGCACAGATTGCAATGG
>JAAZFP010000264.1 GCA_012511645.1 Microbacteriaceae bacterium | reverse complement strand
GCCTCGCTCGAGCACTTCGCTGAGTTCACCGGCAACACCAAGGCGCGCGTGCTCGCAGACACCCTCGACCGCGCAACCGGCACCTTCCTCGAAGAAGACCGCTCACCCGGTCGCAAGCTCGGCACCATCGACAACCGCGGCAGCCACTTCTACCTCGGCCTGTACTGGGCGCAGGAGCTGGCTCGTCAGACTGATGATGCGGAACTCGCCGCGGTGTTCGCGCCGGTCGCTGAGCAGGTGACTTCGAATGAGGCGACGATCGTTGCAGAGCTGCTCGCTGTGCAGGGGGCGCCCGCAGAGATAGGTGGGTACTACCTGCCCGATCCTTCGCTGGTTGCGAAGGTGATGCGCCCGTCAGCGACGCTGAACGCGATCATCGACTCGGTGGCGTAGGGGGCTGGTTTTCTTGCTTCGCTGTATTGCGAACCACTCTGAAGGGGTCTCGGGCGTTCGCTCGGGGCCCCTTTGGGTGTGTGGGTGCCGGTCTGTGCGTCTTGGCTCAAGATCGACGAGTAGATGCTGTTTTTGGTGAAATCTTGAGCGTGTACTGGCCGATTGCGTGGTCGGGTGAAGCCGGTTGCATGCGCCGCCCAACCTTGCAGTTCTACTCGCACTTGTCGTGAAGAGTGAGTCTGCGCTAGTTTGATCAATGGATAGGTACGTTTTCGGTGGCATTTGGGGTGCTCACTGACCTGTGTTGAAAGCATCCCATGAAGCGCTTCTTTTCATTCGTCGCGTCGGTACTCGCCGTACTGCTCACTGTCACGATGGCCCCCGCGGCAGCATTCGCTGAGTCCGCGCCCACAACGGGCTCTCTGCAAGTGCAGATGAATCTGCCCGCGGGCTACGAGGCGCCAGAGGGCATGGCGCAGCCAAACCGTGACGGTGTGATTGTCAGGCTGATTGGCGAGGACTTTGAGTTCGAGCGTGAGCTTGCGCTCGACGCCAACGGTGTTGCGCGCTTCGATGCGCTCCCAGAGGGTCGATACGCGCTGTTCGTGACCGACATTCCGAAGAGCGACCTCGTTGGCGGGTTCTACGAAGACGGCATACTCATGGGCGAGATGAAATCACCCCAGCCGTTCTTCATCGATGCTGAGGCCGTCTCGATTCAGGCTGACTTTCGTCGTGGTGCAATGTTGCGCGGCACTGTCGTCAATGCCTCCGGGGACCCGGTAGCGAGTGCGCAAGTAAGCCGAGACCACTACTTTGGAACACCCGTTGAGACTGATACCAACGGACAATTTGAACTGGCGCTGCCTCCCGGTCAACTCAGGGTCTGGGTTGACGCGCCCGAAGGCTCATCCCTCACCTCTGGCTACTGGACGGGGTCTGGCACCCCAGTCGTGGGCGACTACTCGGCGGCCGCGGTGGTTGCCGTGAGCCCCTCGCTCACCGCCACGCCGAACGACATTGAAGTGATGCTCGTTGCGGGTGGCACGCTCACCGGGTACGTGTTGAACGCCGATGGTGCGCCGGTGCAGGGTGCCGAATTCCAAGCGATGTCAGGCATGCGCACCACCACTGCCGCTGACGGATTCTTCTCGCTGAGCGGTCTGCGTGCGGGCTCTGAGCAGATCAGGATTTCGGCTGATGATCCCTACGTGCTCAGTGGCTGGCTCATGCGCGATAATTCCATCAGTAGCGGTCACGGTGGGGATAGCTTCCAGGTTACCTCAGGCCTGATTCAGTCACTTGGTGAAATTCGTTTGCCCGCAGCTGGTGCAATTCACGGCACGGTAGTTGATCTGCCAGAAGGATACCGGGCGTGGGCCTCGGTGTCGCACCTGTCGAATTATGGTCATGTCGCTTCAATGAACGTGGACGCCGACGGCTCTTTTACCGTTGGGAACCTCCCCGCCGGTGACTATGAGGTGCAGGTCATGCTGTGGGCTCCAAACGGTACTTTCACCCACGTCGTGGAGTCGGCTCGGGTGTCTGTGACGTTGCAAGAGACAACCAATATTGAGCTGATCGCAGTCGCCGGAGGCAGCCTGAGCGGCCGTATTCTCGACTCGTCGGGTCAGCCCGTTACCTCCGGGTACATCTCTGCGTCAGGGCAATATTCGGGCCAAGCAAATCTGCAAGACGACGGCACGTTCAGCATCACGGGACTTGCTGCGGGAGAGTACTCGCTGAGCCTGCACAGCGGAGGAATCACACGGAGCCTCAGCCAGGCCGTCGAAGCGGCGTTGGGGGTTGACACTGACCTGGGTGAGATCAGACTCGGGGCTGGTGCGCACGTCAGCATTCTGGTGCAAGACCCAGAAGGACAGCCGGTGAGTAGCGCGCGAGTGTACGGTTCGGGTGAGAATGGCGCCTTCAGTGCTGAGACTGATGAATATGGGAATGCCGAGTTCAACGATATAGAGCCCGGAGACTATTTGGTGTCGTTATGGCATGGAGGCGCATCCCTGAGCGTTGGCTCGTTCACCGTTACCCCCGAAGGGGCGTCATGGGTGCTCACGATGAAGCCATCTGTTTTCGCAGCGATTACCGCGACCCTTGACGGAGTACCCGCAGGCAATCGGCCCCTCCTCATCGAGCCGGTTGACGGCTCGCAGCCGCCGACGCATGGGTGGACCGATGACGCTGGTATAGCACGCATACCGTTGTTGACAGGTGAGTACGACGTGACCCTCGCGACCAGCTCGGATTCGTGGTGGACGCAATGGGCGGCAAACCCGACGAGAACGATCGCGGTCGGCGAAGACTCAACGCAGCACGTCCTCGACTTCGGCGCCGATCTGCAGCTCGATGTGAGCGTGCAGAACGCCCAAGGCGAAGGTGTCGCGTACGCCGATGTCTATGCGGAGTTCAATAATGACTCGTCAACCTGGTTCAGCGCCGACGCCAATGGACGCCTCACTCTTGACGGGCTCTCGTCAGGTGACTATCGCCTGAGTACCTATGTCGACCAAGAATGGGTGTATTACGGTGGCACGGCTGATGCCGAAGCCGCGACAATCATCACTTTGTCTGAGGCTCAGCGAACTTACTTTGCGATGATCAGTCCAAACGTCGCGGGATATGCGAGCGTGTCCGGTCGCATCACCGATGCGCAAGGCGAGCCAATCGCAGACGAACACCTGATGCTTGACGTGAGCAACGAAGAAGATTCGCTGCAGAAGTATGCGACGACAAACAGCGACGGCGAGTACGCAATATACGTGCCGTTCGGAGGCGCTTACACACTCTGGGCATCGACCGGGGCATCTTCGGTC
>JAAZFP010000263.1 GCA_012511645.1 Microbacteriaceae bacterium | reverse complement strand
ACTCCTTGTCAAAGTCGATCAGGTCCTGCGCGACGACGCGACGCTCTTCGGCGTAGGTCGAAAGCAGCGATTCTGGCGCGCGGCCTTCAAGCACTGCGGCAAGCTTCCATCCGAGGTTGAAGCCGTCTTGCATCGACACGTTCATGCCCTGACCTGCCTTCGCCGAGTGGGTGTGGCAGGCGTCGCCCATAATGAAGGCGTGCGGGGTCTGGGTACCAGCAAGCTCAGCGGGTACATCGTCAAAGCCGTCGGTGATGCGGTGCGCCACCTCATAAACCGACCACCAAGTGACCTGCTTCACGTCGAGCGAGTAGGGGTGCAGAATGCGGTTCGCAGTTTCAATCATCGCCTCGACGGGAGTCGAGCGAATCTTGCCCTCATCATGCTCGCCGACCTCGCCGAGATCGACATACACGCGTGACAGGTAGCCGCCCTCGCGAGGGATCAACAGAATGTTGCCCTGGTCGTGCGACTGGATCGAGCACTTCACCTGGAAATCGGGAAAGTCGGTGTTCACCATGACGTCCATGACGCCCCAGGCGTGCAGCGAGGCGTCGCCGTGCAGCTTATGGCCGAGCGCGTGGCGCACGGTGCTGCGGGCACCGTCACCGCCGACGAGATACTTGGCGCGCACCACGCGCTCCTCACCCTTGCGGGGGCCCGCGGTGTAACGAATGGTGGCGCTCACGGGGTAGTCGGCGTCACGATCAATCTCCATGCCGACGAACTCGACCCCATAGTCGGGCGTCACTTTGCCGGGAGCACGCTCGGCGTCGCGCAGGAAGTAGTCGAGCACGCGCGACTGGTTCACATAGATGTGGGGAAACTCGCTGATGCCGGTCGCGTCGTCGGGAGTGCGCGAGGCGCGCACGATGTTGTTGGGGTTCTCGGGGTCCGGCTTCCAGAAGCACATCTCAACGTTGCGGTAGGCCTCTTGAATGATCTCGTCGGCGAAACCGAACGCCTGAAATGTCTCGACCGAGCGTGCCTGAATGCCGTCTGCTTGGCCGACCTCAAGTCGGCCCGGACGCTTTTCAATCGCACGCACGTTGATCGACGGGAAACGCGACAGCTGAGCGGCTACCACCGCGGCGGCGGGCCCAGTGCCCACGATCAGCACATCCATCGCATCGGGAATGTCTGCGGGCCGATCGATGCCGTGTCCCGCCGCCTCGTGAATGCGGGGATCCCCTGAAACGTATCCACGGTGATGAATCTGCATGTGCGGCCTCCGGTTGTGCGAGAGATGCTGCTCGCGTGTGGTCTGTCGGTGCCACCTCAGTATTGAGGTGAACTCGGTGTCGATTTCGATGGATCAGCTGTCTGGTGGGCGGTGCAGTTCGGCGTTCTCGACACCGTTTGTGAGGTGCTCATTCCGAGAATACCGCGCAATGTTCAAGATTTTGTCTCTATATTTGCGACATAGCTGTAACTATAGGTACAATACTAACCACACGTTCACCGTCCGGCAACGATCTGTTGCCAAATGGTGATCAACGCTTCCGCACAGAAAGCACGGTGATGCAAATGCGTCGCAGCGATCGCCTCCGGCTGGCAGGCACCCGATGAAGGTCGAGGGCGGCTCACAAACCCTCGCTCGCGGCCTGCGCGCGGTCATGCTCATTGGCGATGCCGAGACACCACTGACCGTCGCCGAGCTCGCCACGCAACTCGACATTCACCGATCCATGGCCTATCGGCTCGTCGCGACGCTCGAGCAGTTTGGGTTCGTCGAGCGCAATCAGGCCGGCCGTCTCGAGCTCGGGCTGCGCATCGCGGGCCTCGCCCGCACCGTTGCAAGCGATCTGCAGTCGGTCGCGGCCCCGCAGCTGCAGCTCATCGCCGACGAGTTGCAGGTCACCGCGTTCATCGTGGTCTATGACGGCGAGGCCGCAGTGACCCTGCAAAACGCACTCCCCCGTGACTCCATTGCGACCGTTGCTCAGCGGCCGGGCAGTCGCCACACGATTGATCGTGGCGCGCCGGGGCGGGTCATTCGCTCGCAGCTGCTGCCGGACGAATTCCCCCCAAAGACGTTTGAATACAGCGAGGATGAGGTCATCCCCGGCCTCTCGTCGTACGCGGTGCCGCTCGCGGTGCCGAGCAGCAGGCCCGTCGCGCTCGCGATCATCTTCCCGCCGCAGCCGGTCGACGAAGCGCTCTTTGTGCGCACTCTGCAGGCCGCCGCAGGGCGCATCACTGAGGGGCTTCGCTAACTCAGCTGTCGGCTCCGCTCACTCAGTTGTCGGCTCCGCTCAGTGGCGCACCACAGCGGCGGCCTCAGGGGCGACCTCAGGCGCACCGAACTGACTCAGCAGCCTCGCAAGCGCCGGGTCACTCCCCCCGTCCCGCCGCACCACAACGAGCGCCCGCAACGGGTCCGGCTCGGGGTCGAGGCGCCGCACGGTGACGTCGAAGCGCTCGAGGCTGCGAAACGCAGGGTCGGGCAGAATCGCGCTGGCCATCCCGGCCTCGATCATCGGCAGGCACGTTTGAATGGTCGCCGCGGTAGTGATGCGCTCGGGCACGACACCGTGGGTGCGCAGCGCCGCGTCAACCGCCTCGGGCAGGCTCGGCACGGCCGCCGTGCGCTGCGGCAGCACCATGCGCTTGCCTGCGAACCAGTCAAGCGGCAGCGGATCCGGTGCGTCGATATCCGGCGGCAGCACCGCAACCAAGGGCACATCCCCCCAGTCGATGACAGAAAACGTGTCACGATGGCGCTCGATAAATCGCTCTGGCTGAGACACCACGATGACGGCCAGGTCTGCACGACGCTGCTGTAGCAGGTCGAGCGCGGTCCACGGCGGCGGATCAACGAGGCGCACGTCCACCCCGGGCGCATCGGTGGCAAATCGCCGCAGCACCGGCGGCAACCGGTGCCACATCAACACTGGCACCGCCGCGATCGTGAGCGAGCCCACCACCCCCTCGCCGAAGCGACGCAGCTCGCGAGCGATCTCATCGACATCAGCCAGCACCCGCGACGACGCATCAAGCAGGTATCGCCCGGCGCTCGTGGGCGTGGCCCCTCGAGAGGTGCGAATGAGCAGCGGCGTGCCAAGGTCGGTTTCTAAGCGGCCAATCGCCATGCTGAGCGAGGGTTGCTACAGGTGCAGCGCAGCAGCGGCTGCGGTCAGCGACCCCGCCTCAACGACCGCCGCAAAGTATCGCAACTCACGCAGTTCCATAAATTTATTTTATATCAGTTCCCGTTGATTGCATCTTTCGCTATATCGAAATGTTCCGCAGACTGGTGGGCAACCCGTTCCACAGCCTCCTGTCACCGCCGAAAGGATCACCATGCTGCCAGAGACGAACTTCAACCCCGAGTTCACCATCACCCGCGCGAGCCACGTCACCTTGGGGGTCACCGACCTCGAGGCGAGCCGCGACTTCTACCGCGACGTCGTTGGCCTCGTCGTCACCGAAGAGACGGGCGACGCCGTCTACCTGCGAGGACTCGAAGAAGCGGCTCACCACAGCCTCGTGCTCGAGCGCAGCGACGTCGCCAAGGCTCACCGCATCGGCCTGCGCGT
>JAAZFP010000262.1 GCA_012511645.1 Microbacteriaceae bacterium | reverse complement strand
CGAGCGCCGAGCAGGGCTCATCCATGAGCAATACCTCGGGCTGCACCGCGATTGCGCGGGCGATGCACAGGCGCTGCTGCTGACCGCCCGACAGGCCCGATCCGGGCTTATCGAGGCGATCCTTGACCTCGTTCCACAGGTTTGCGCCCACGAGTGACTTTTCGAGCAGGTCGTCCTGGTCGCTGCGCGACATGCGCGAGTTATTGAGCCGCACTCCGGCCAGCACGTTTTCGCGGATCGACATCGTGGGGAACGGGTTCGGGCGCTGGAACACCATGCCCACCTGGCGCCGCACGAGCACGGGGTCGACGCCCTGGCCGTAGAGGTCATCGCCGTCGAGCAGCACTTCGCCGTCTACGCGGGCGCCCGGGTTCACCTCGTGCATGCGGTTGAGTGTGCGCAGCAGGGTCGACTTGCCGCAGCCCGAGGGGCCGATGAATGCGGTGACGCTGCGGGGCTCAATGTTCATCGACACGCCTTCAACAGCGAGAAAGTTGCCGTAGTAGACATTGAGATCGTTCACTTCGATGCGCTTCGACATGGTGTGTTCTTTCGTTCGGTGAGGAATATGTGGGTGCGCTAGCTCTAGCGCCCAGTCTTGGGTGAGTAGACCTTCGCCACGAGGCGGGCGATGAGGTTGAGCAGCATCACGATGATGATGAGCACGAGGGCTGCGGCCCAGGCACGATCCATGAACGCCCAGGCAGGGTTGCCCTGGTTTGCGAACTGCGTGTAGACGTAGACAGGCAGCGACTGCATGCGGTCGTGGAACAGGTTGTAGTTCATGCTGGCAGTGAAGCCTGCGGTGATGAGCAGCGGAGCGGTTTCGCCGATCACGCGTGAGATCGACAGCATGATGCCCGTGGTGATGCCCGCGATCGAGGTGGGAATGACCACCTTCAGAATGGTGAGCCACTTCGGTACGCCCAGCGCATACGAGGCTTCGCGCAGCTCGTTCGGCACGAGGCGCAGCATCTCTTCGCTGGATCGCACCACAACCGGAATCATCAACACCGACAGCGAGATCGCACCAATGATGCCCATGCGCACACCGGGGCCGAGCAGCAGCGCGAACACTGCGTAGGCAAACAGGCCAGCAACGATCGAGGGAATGCCCGTCATCACATCAACGAGGAAGGTGATCATCTTCGCGAAGCGACCCTTGCCATATTCGACGAGGTAGATCGAGGTGAAGAGCCCCAGCGGCACCGAGATGACGGTCGCGGCGAGGGTGATCAGCAGGGTGCCGAACATCGCGTGCAGTGCGCCGCCGCCCTCACCAATGACGTTGCGCATCGACGAGTTAAAGAACTCGGGGTCAAGGCGGTTCATGCCATTCACCAGCACGGTGTAGGTAACTGAGATAAGCGGCACCATCGCGAGGATGAACGCGCCAGAGACGAGGTTTGTGACGAAGCGATCCGTCGCCTGACGTTTGCCCTCGACCGCAGCAGTCAGACCGGTAGAGACTGCGACGTGCAGCAGCAGGCCGACGATCGAGGCTCCAACGACGTTAAACGGCGCATCGTTGGCTGCCGAGAGCAGCGCAAACATCGACATCGAGACGACCAGGCTGCCGATGAGCACCCACCAGACCGTGCCGCGCGGTAGGCGACCAGACGAAAGCCCGTTGCCCGTTGAGACGGGTTGAATTGAGATGGCCATGTTAGTTCGCTCCGCTGAATTCTGCGCGTCGGTTCACGATGTAGCGCGCGATCGCGTTCACAAGAAAGGTGACGATGAAAAGAATGAGGCCGGTGGCGATGAGCACGTTGACGTTCGTGCCGTAGGCCTCGGGAAAGCTCAGGGCGATGTTTGCCGCGATGGTGGAGGGGTTGCCCGAGGTGAGCAGTTTGAGGCTCACGATGCCACTCGCCGAAAGCACCATGGCGACGGCCATCGTTTCGCCGATCGCTCGACCGAGGCCGAGCATGCTTGCCGAGACGATGCCCGAACGGCCAAATGGCAACACCGCCATCTTGATCATTTCCCAGCGGGTCGCACCGAGGGCGAGCGCCGCTTCTTCGTGCAGCACGGGGGCCTGCAGAAATATCTCGCGACACATGGCGGTGATGATTGGCAGAATCATGACGGCAAGCACGATTGCTGCGGTCAGGATGGTGCGGCCGGTCGCAGAGACGGGGCCAGCGAACAACGGAAACCAGCCCATATTGTCGACGAGCCATGTGTAGATTGGCTGAATCGCGGGAGCCAGCACGCCGATGCCCCAGAGGCCGTAGACCACGCTGGGAACTGCGGCGAGTAAGTCAACCACATAGCCGAGGGTCTGGGCGAGCTTGCGGGGAGCGTAGTGCGAGATGAACAGCGCGATGCCGATCGCGAGTGGCAGTGCCATCAGGAGCGAGAGCAGTGCGGCCCAGATGGTGCCGAAGATGAGCGGCCAAACGTAGCTGAAGAAGCTGCCGGCACTGCGAAGAATTGAGGCAGAGTCGCCGTCGGCGAAGAACGCCGGAATGCTCTGCACAATGAGAAATATGGCGACGGCTGCGAGCGTCACCAGGATCATGCCACCTGCGAAGACCGAGGTGCGAGAAAAGATCACATCGCCGAGGCGGGCCTTGGCTTTGAGCTGCGGCACGGTTGCGGTCATTGTGCAGATCCTTTGTGTGTGAGTGTGGGCAAACAATGAGAATGCGCCCTTCGGGGAGGGGGTGAGCCCCTCCCCGAAACGCGCATCAGTGCACTTAGCTGATCAGGTCAAGTGCTGCGGTCACCTTGCTGCGCAGCTCAGACGAGATCGGGGCGTTACCGGCCGCAGCCTGTGCGGTCTTCTGGCCCTCTTCGCTCGCGACGTAGGTCAGGTAGCCCTTGACGAGCTCGCCCACTGCGGCGTCATTGAAGGTCTCGCAGGTGATCGAGTATGCGACGAGCACGATCGGGTAGACCCCGCTTGCGTCGGTCGAACGGTCGAGCACGATGGCCAGGTCACCAGCGGTGCGTGCTTCGCTTTCGCTTGCGAGCGGTGACGCGTCAACCACAGCTGCTGCAGCCTCGGGTGAGTACGCAACGTAGTCGCTGCCAACCTTGACCGCGATGGTGCCGAGGTCGCCGGCGCGTGATGCGTCTGCGTAACCGATGGTGCCGTTGCCGCCGGTCACAGCCTCAACCACACCCGAGGTGCCCTGAGCTGCTTCGCCTGCGACGGGAAGGCCGGTGGGCCAGTCACCCGAGACCTCGTCGGTCCAGACGCTGCCAGCGGCGGCCGAGAGGTATTCGACAAAGTTCTCGGTGGTGCCTGACTCATCTGAGCGGTGCACGGGGGTGATGTCGAGGTCGGGCAGTTCCACGCCCTCGTTCTGAGCGGTGATCACAGGATCGTTCCACTTGGTGATGTCACCGCGGAACACCTTGGCGATGGTGTCCGCATCCATGTTGACGTGCTCGATGCCATCAAGGTTGAAGATGATGGCGATCGGTGAGACGTAGAGGGGGAGCTGCAGGATGCCCGAGTCGGGTGCGCAGAGCTCGAAGGGCCCCTCGGCGATCTCTTCGACCTTGAACGCGCGGTCGCTGCCGGCGAAGTCGCTGCCGCCAGCCTGGAGGGTTTCGCGGCCTGCGCCCGAGCCCTGGGGGTCGTAGTTCACGGTGACGTCGGGGTTTGCGGTCTGAAAGCCAGCCGCCCATGCCTCCTGTGCCGCACCCATTGACGAAGCGCCGACACCGACGAGCGTGCCTGAGAATGCTGAGGCGTTGCCCTCATCAGTGGTGGTTTCTGGAGCAGCTTCATTTGCTGCGCACGAGGTGAGTGCGAGAGCAGCAAGGCCGGCGATGGCGACGGCCTTCATGGAAGTCGAGATCTTCACTGGATTCGTTTCCTTCTTGTTTGGTCGTGGCAGGCGAACGCCCACGCCTTATAAACGTAGGGACTGAATGTGACCAGCGTCTCGCGCCGAGGTGAACGACAGGTAAACGAGAATGAACGGTGGGACACGAACTGGTGCCGAAGGGTTAATGCTTGAGCGGGTAGGTTTCGACACTCAAAATGCCCGCACCCGGGTGTTTCTTCGAAAAATGGAACACGGAAAATGCTCCCGGTGGAAGCTCGGCGGCTTCGCGGAGGTAGTCGCCAGGCAAACTTCCGGTGGCGAGTGCGAGCTCGCGTGCGGCGTCGGGCAGTACGGGGCGATGGGTGCACACCACCGCATTCTTGCCTCTGCGTATGATGCGCCCCATCACCCGGCGCAGTTCATCGGTTTCGCCAGCATCCCACGCATCTTGGCTGAGCCCCTCGCGCACTCGAAGCTTTTTGCCGAGTGACTTCGCGAGCGGAGTGACCGTGTGTATGCAGCGCGTCGCACTGGACGTCAACACTCTGGTGATGCCGAACGCGCTGAGCACGGGCACGAGATGTTCCGCCTGTTCGTCGCCGCGGGCGGCGAGCGGTCGTACATGATCAATTGGGTATTCGGCGCTGCGTGGCTCGGCCTTTGCGTGGCGCAGCAGCACCACCGAGAAAGTGTCAATCGCTTCGCGTTCGGCAAGCCGCAGAAACACGTCGTACAGCTCGCGGTCGGCGCGGTAGCTCAAACGGCTCCGAACCTTGCCGAGCTCGACCCACTCGAGCGCCGAGATTTCACCATTTGGTTTAAACGTTGATGCGTGCACCGCGGACTCGGCGACCTCGGCAGCCCAGTACTGCACCTGCTTGTGTCCACCGGACGGAAGGTCGTAGTGAATCAGTCCGAGGTTGATGCCGAGAGAGACGCGCAGACCAGTTTCTTCGTAGGTCTCACGCACCGCTGCTTCTGGCATGGTTTCGCCCGGATCAAGCTTGCCCTTCGGAAACGACACGTCTTTCTGACGAGTGCGGTGCACGAGGAGCACCATAATTTCCGTGTCGTCGCCGTCGCGCACCCTTCGGAAGCAGACGGTACCGGCAGCGAGCACCGGCTTCTTCATCGAGTGGCCCGCCGCGCGCGCGCCTCAGTGCGGTCGATCATGACGAGATCTTGCAGGTCGGGGAGCGGCTCACCCATTTCGCTGACCGTGTGCCGATACCAGCTGCCGTCCGGCTGCATGTGCCACGATGACACATCGTCGCTGAAGGCGAACCCGAAGAACCGCTCGATGCGTGCAAGGTGCTCACGATCGTCGATCCGGGCGAGCACCTCAATGCGTCGATCGAGGTTGCGGTGCATGAGGTCGGCGCTGCCGATGTACACCTCGGGGCTGCCCTCGTTTTCAAACGCATAGATTCGTGAGTGCTCAAGGTAGCGACCGAGCACTGAGCGCACCCGGATCGTTTCAGAAAGCCCCGGCACTCCTGCCCGAATCGAGCAAATGCCGCGAATCCAAATATCGATGGGCACGCCGTCTCGGCTTGCGCGATACAGCGCGTCGATGATCTGCTCGTCGACCATGCTGTTTGCCTTGAGCTTGATGCCGCTCGGCAGGCCCGCGCGCGCGTTGGCGGCCTCACGTTCGATCCGCGAGACCAAGCCCTGGCGTAGCCCCTCTGGTGCAACCAAAAGTCGGCTGTACTCCGTCTCGATCGCATAGCCTGAGAGCACGTTGAACAGTTTTGTCAGGTCGCGACCCACCTCTGGGGACGAGGTGAAGAGGCCGAAGTCTTCGTAGATGCGGCTCGTCTTGGGGTTGTAATTGCCGGTGCCGATGTGGCAGTAGTGGGTCAGCGCGCCGTGTTCCTCGCGAATCACATGCACGAGCTTGCAGTGGGTCTTGAGCCCCACGAGACCGTAGACCACATGCACGCCCGCCTGCTCTAGGGTGCGTGCCCAGGTGATGTTGGCCTCTTCATCAAATCGAGCCTTGATCTCGACCAGTGCAAGCACCTGCTTGCCGGCCTCGGCCGCCTTGATGAGGGCGGCGACGATGGGGCTGTCGCCCGAGGTGCGGTAGAGCGTTTGTTTGATCGCGAGCACGTTCGGGTCGGTCGCAGCTTGCTCGACAAAGGCCTGCACGCTCGTCGAGAACGACTCGTACGGGTGATGCACGAGCACCTCGCGCCTGGCAATGGCGCGAAACATGTCGGGATGTTCGCTCGGTGAACTCGGTCGAAACTGGGGGTGGGTCACCGGAATGTGCGGGGTGAACTTGAGATCGGGGCGGTCGAGTCGTGTGAGCGCAAAGAGCCCGCTCAAATCGAGAGGGAGCGGCAG
This sequence comes from Microbacteriaceae bacterium, assembly GCA_012511645.1. GTDB lineage: Bacteria > Actinomycetota > Actinomycetes > Actinomycetales > Microbacteriaceae > Leucobacter. The sequence goes on along the minus strand of JAAZFP010000262.1, from coordinate 6,450 downwards.
CGTGTAGACCTGCTCAGGATCGATACCGAACTCACTGACGAGCAGCTTGAGCGTGTCATCGTCCATGTCGCCTGCGATTTCGAGACGAATGGGTGGCCCGAATCGACGCCGCAGCAGCTCTTTCTCAAGCGCCTGAATGAGGTTCTCGGTCTCGTCTTCTTCGATCTCCACATCTTCGTTGCGGGTGACGCGAAAGACGTGGTGGTCGACCACTTCCATGCCCGGAAAGAGCCTGCCAAGCTGATGTGCGATGAGCTCTTCGAGCGCAATGAACCGCACCTCATCGGCCGACTCACGCGCGTCGACCCGCACATAGCGCGGGATCATTTGGGGAACTTTGAGCCTCGCAAACTCAACCTTTTCGGTGCGCGGGTTGCGCACCCGGATCGACAGGTTGAGAGCTCGGCCAGAAATGTAGGGGAACGGGTGCGCCGGATCAACGGCGAGCGGCATCAGCACGGGATAAATGTGCTCTTCGTAATAAGCAGTGAGAATCTGCCGGTCCGCGTCATCGAGGGTATTCCAGCCCACAATGCGAACGCCTGCCTCGGCAAGCGCCGGCTGCACCTGCTCGTTCCAGCACCGCGCGTGGCGAAGCTGCAAGTCGTAGGCGGTGCGGTTGATGTCGGCAAGCACCTCGGCGGGGGCGCGACCCACATTCGTTGGCACGGCGAGGCCAGTCAAGATGCGACGTTTGAGACCCGCCACGCGCACCATGAAGAACTCGTCGAGGTTTGATGCAAAGATCGCGAGAAAGTTGGCCCGTTCGAGCACGGGCACTCCCGGATCCTCGGCGAGCTCGAGCACCCGCTGATTAAACGCGAGCCAACTGAGCTCGCGGTCGATGTAGCGGTCGAGAGGGAGATCATCATCGCGACTGGGGGAGAGCACGGGAATTTCACCCGTGAACTCTGCAGGAATCACTGCGGTGTCAAATGGATCGTCGGCGGGGCGCTCGCTCATAGCTCCATTGTGTCAGGAGAGCCTTCACTCTGCCGAGTCTGTCTGATGAACAGCGCGCACCCACTGCGTGCTCTGCTGCTCGATGGTGAAGCCCGCGCGTTCGTACAGCGCCCGCGCGCCGGCATTTTCGCCGTCGACATAGAGCGTGATGCGGCGAGGATCGTGCTCGGCCATGCATCGCAGCGTGACGCCGAGCAGTGCTGCGCCGAGCCCGCGGCCGGCACACTGTGGGTCGACTCCGATGACATAGAGCTCGGTCTCAGGCCAGCCCGAGTCGCGAGTCGTTTTCACCCAGGTGAATCCAGCGAGCGAGTTCTTCTCCGAGCCACCGTCCCAGGCAAGAAACAGGTCGGCCGCATCAAACCAGGGTTCCCTGGTGAGCGCAAGCAGATCATCGAGTGACACGGTTCCCTGCTCGGGGTGGTCAGCGAATGCGAGGGAGTTCACCCGCACCCACTCTGTCGCGTGGATGGGGTTCGTAGGATCGAAGTTTTCGAGGCGGACCCATGTGGGGAGGGGTGCGGCGCCTGCGATTGCGCCCGGCAGTGCCGCGGGATCGAGCGCCATGCGAAGCAGCGAACGCGCAGGGGCAAACCCTGCGCGAGCGAGCAGTGCACCCGCTGCGGGCTGGTCTCCATGCACCCAGGCGCGCAGCTCAGCATCGGCCCCGACGGTATCAAGCATCGCACCCAGCGCCTCGCCGCCGAGACCGCGTCCACGGGCGGCTGGTTTCACCACGAGGTCGAGTTCGCCCTCACCAAGCGCGCCGATTGCGTTGCCAAAGTCGAACCAGCTGCGGCGCCCAGCGGCAAGCGCGAGCAGCGCCTGGTCTGAAAACGCCGGGGTGCCGTCGTGACGCTCAGCCTCGGCAAGAATGTCTCGGGCGTGGTCAGGAAGTGAGAGGCCCTCACTCGTCATCGTCGTCACCCTCCTGGCGATCGCGCGCAAACCCATACCCGACCCCGCGCACCGTGCTGATCAGGCCCTCATGGTCTCCGAGCTTGGCACGCAATCGACGAATGTGCACGTCGACGGTTCGGGTGCCACCGTAATAATCGGTGCCCCACACTTCGCTGAGCAGTTGGTCGCGGGTGAACACCCGGTCGGGATGACCGAGCAAGAAGTGCAGCAGTTCAAACTCTTTATAGGTGAGGTCGAGAGCGCGCCCTTGCACCCGTGCGGTGAAGTTTCCTTCGTCTATGGTGACTCCGGCGACGCTCACCGCGCCTGACTGGCGTGAAGCTGGTGCTTCTTCGTGAGCGGTGGCGCCGACCGCGAGGCGCAGACGCATATCAATTTCGGCGGGGCTCGCCGCGGGCAGCATGACGTCGCTAATCTGCCACTGCGCAGTCACGGCCGCACACGATGACTCAGTGCATACGAGCAGTCTGGGGGTGCTGCACTGCGCCGCAAGTTCGAGGCAGGCGGTGCGGGCACCGCGCACATCGGTGAGCGCATCAATAATGATGAGGTCGAACCGCTCGGTAACACCCTCGGTGAGCCGCACCTTCAGCGGTGAGGATCGAATCTCGTGTGGCAACACGTCGAGTCCCGGCAGCATCTCGGAGGGGTCGATGTCTGTGAGGCAGAGTAGCTGCACCGTCTGCTCCCCTCTGCAGCCCTTCGCGCCGCGTTGTTCTATTTTAGGGGCACAATCGGGTGCGCGTGTTGCAGGTGGCCTGACCTGCCGTGTTCACGGGGGCTCATCGTGTGCGAGGATAAGCGTGTGACCGAACTACAGTTGCCGCCGAAACACCCGTGGCACGTTGGTCGTCTCGTGACGGCGTGGGTGATTGCCGCCGTCTTCGGGCTGCTCGTGGTGCTGCTGACCGAGGGTGAGGCGAGGTTTCAATGGCTGGCGCTCGCCGCTGGGCTGAGTGTGCTCGTCACCTTTGCGCTGCAAATCGGCACCGCGCAGCGCGAGGGCTTCATCACGCGCAGCTCGTTCAGTGTTGCCGGGTGCGTGGTCATCATTGCCGCGATAGACATCGTCTTCGTGCTCTTGCTCGGGTAGCGGTAGACTGGCACCATGCTTGCACTTGAACTCTTCTTCACCGGTCTGCTCGGACTTGCTTCAGTCGCAATTGTGTGGGTGTCGGCGACGGTCGTCTACAAGCTGTACAAGGGTCAGCAGTAAGATTTCTTTTCGAGGTGTGGCGTGAGCGATCCATTTCTCGATCTCTCAGGCGCCGTCGAATCTGAGGGGGTCGCGCACCACTACGGCGCGCCGCTCGCTGAACAGCGGGCGCTTGATGAGGGTGACGCGGTTGTCAGCCTGTCTCACCACGGAGAGGTGACGGTGTCTGGGGCTGACCGGCTCAGCTGGTTGCACTCGATGACGAGTCAACACCTGCTGGGCTTGACTCCTGGCGAGTCGGTCGAGACGCTGTTGCTGAGCCCACAGGGTCGCATTGAGCAGGTGATTCGTCTGGTCGATGATGGTGAACGCAGCTGGTTGTTGGTCGACGCAGGCCGAGCCGAGTCGCTTACCGCCTACCTTCAGCGCATGCGATTCGCGTTGCGGGTCGTGGTTGAGAACGTAAGTGATGAGGTTGCGACGCTGGCGCTGCGAAGTGACGGCCGCGCGGCCGAAGTGCTGCGAGACTCAGGGCTCGTCGCTCTCGAGTGGCGTGACCCGTGGGCGACCGTCTCGGCAGGTGGGGTGCAATACGCTGAGCATGCTGATGCTGCAGCGTCGTGGGCGATGGCGCACCTGGTGGTGCGGCGTGATGACCTTGAACGGGTGGCACAACTGGCGCGCGATGGATCGGTGCGAGCCGCCGGGCTGTCGGCACTTGACGCGCTCGAGATCCGTGCGCATCGTCCGAGCTTCCACGGCGAAGTTGACGAGCGTGCGATTCCGCACGAGTTTGATTGGCTGCGTTCTGCGGTGCACCTGAACAAGGGGTGCTATCGGGGGCAAGAGACGGTTGCCAAGGTGCACAACCTGGGTCATCCTCCGCGCAGGCTCGCGCTGTTGCACCTCGAAGGGTCTGGTGGTGAGCTGCCGGTCGCAGGTGCGTTCGTCACGATAGCGGGCGAGGGTGCAGACGCGAAGCCGGTCGGCAGGGTCACGCGAGTGGCGCTGCATCACGAGTGGGGTGGCATCGCTCTCGCGCTCATGAAACGCTCGGTTCCTGAAGATGCGGCACTCGCGGTGGCGCTGGGAGCGCCCCACAACACAAGCGATGACGACCGTGACACGTCGAATGTGCAGCATGGTCGCATTGCTGCTGCGCAGGAGGTTATTGTGCCCTCGGGTGCGGGAGCGACCCGCCGGCCACCCAAAACCGCGAGGCTCGGCGCGCCGCCACGGTAGCCTCATGACCGCCGTGATGGCGCATCAGCCGTCACCGCGACGGCAGAAACTGCGGTGGTGGGCGGCGACTCGCGCTGAGCCACCGCCCACTCCGTGTGCGCTTAGTGCTTGCCCTGCGCGGCGACCGCGGCCGCGCCAGCGGCAGCGGCTTCGGGGTCGAGGTAGCGGCCCTTGCCAGCTGCGGTGCCATCGGCGTTGATCTCGTAGGCAAGCGGCATGCCAGTGGGAATGTTGAGCGCGGCGATGTCCTCGTCGCTGATGCCTTCGAGATGTTTGACGAGTGCACGCAGCGAATTGCCGTGGGCGGTCACCAACACGGTCTTGCCCGAGTTGAGGTCTGGCACGATCTCGGTGTTCCAATAGGGAATGAGACGGTCGATCACGTCTTTCAGGCACTCCGTGCGGGGGCGTTCGCCGTCGATGCCCGCGTCTCGAGGGTCAGTCGCCTGCCACCACTCGCTTGAGTCGTCGAGCGACGGTGGGGGAGTGTCAGACGAGCTGCGCCACTCCATGAAATGGGCTTCGCCGTACTTCTGCAGAGTCTCGGCCTTATCGAGTCCCTGCAGCGCGCCATAGTGGCGCTCGTTGAGGCGCCATGAGCGGCGCACCGGGATCCACAGACGATCAGCCGAGTCGAGAGCCAGGTTTGCCGTTTGAATGGCCCGGCTCAAGAGCGAAGTGTGCAGTACGTCAGGAAGCATGCTGGCCTCGGCAAGCAGCGTGCCCGCGGCAGCGGCTTCACTGCGACCCTTTTCGGTGAGGCGCACATCAACCCAGCCGGTGAAGAGGTTCTTTTCGTTCCACTCACTCTGACCGTGGCGCAACAAAATCAAGGTGTTCGTCATGACTCTCAGCCTACCGTGAGTCGTTCGTGACGAGCTCACGAACCTTGGATCAGGGCCGTCGCAATCACGGCAAGCCCCTCGCCTCGTCCGGTGAAGCCCAAATGGTCGGTGGTGGTTGCCCCGATGCTCACGGGTGCGCCGAGCAGGTCGCTCATGCGAGCCTCTGCTTCGCTGCGTCGCGGTGCGGAGCGCGGGTGTTCGCCAATGATCTGCACCGAGACATTGATGACCTGCCAGGAGTGCTCGTACAGTAGTCGTGCTGCTTGGGTCACGAATGTCGTGCTGTCGGCGGCGACGGTCGTGGGCTCATCGACGCCGACCAGGTCGCCGATGGTGCCGAGGCCTGCGGCGCTGAGCAACGCGTCAACGATGGCGTGGCAGACCGCGTCACCGTCACTGTGCCCGCTGAGCCCAGGTTCGTCGGGCCAGGTGAGACCGGCGAGACGGAGTCGTGCCGAGTGATCATAGGCGTGCACATCGACGCCAGTGCCGACGCGGAGTGCTGGAGACGTGCTCATGCGCTGGCCTTCGTGCCGGAGCCAGTTGAGACCGCCAGAGCCTCGAGCAGCTTCAGATCATCGGGGGTGGTCACTTTGTGTGCCCGCATGCTGCCGGGCACGGTGCGCACGACTCCGCCGACGCGCTGCACCAGTTCGGCGTCATCGGTCACTGGGACAGGCGAGTGTGGGGCTCGCTGCTCAGGCTCGGCGTGTGCCCTCTCGAGCAGTGCGCGCGGAAACCCCTGAGGCGTCTGCACCGCAATGAGCGAGCCGCGGTCGATGGTGTGCTCGATGGTGCCATCGGCAGCGACGGATTTCAGGGTGTCTGCGACCGGGAGCGCGGGCACCACACCGCACCTGTGGCGGTGCACCGCGTCTCGCACCTCAGTGAACACGGTGTCGGGTGTGAGCGGTCTGGCCGCATCGTGCACCAGCACCGTGTCGATATCGTCGCCCATCGCGGCAAGGCCGAGCCGCACTGATTCGTGACGCTCGACCCCGCCCGCGACCACGGTGATGCGCCATCCGTCAGTGACCGATGCGAACCCGTGCGTCTGATGCGCCTGGTGATGTATCGCGCCACGCCAAGCTTCTGGCGCGACCACAACCAGGTCGCCTGACCATGGCAGCGAAACAATCGTGCTCAGCGCATGGTCGATCAGTGTTCGAGCCGCGAGGTGCACCAATGCCTTGGGTAGCTCTGCGCCGAGGCGCTCCCCGCGGCCAGCAGCCACCAGAATGATGCCTGTGCGTGCGGGGTGAGGGTCGGTCACGACTCCCGTGTGTCTCTCACGCCGTCGTCGACGTTATGACGCGGCAAGCT
>JAAZFP010000261.1 GCA_012511645.1 Microbacteriaceae bacterium | reverse complement strand
GTCGACTGGGAGGGCAAGTTCCGCACCCCGCTGCAGGGGTTCACCTCGACGCCCCGCCCGCTCGATGATGTGGCGCCCTTTGTGTGGCACGGATCGATCCGCACCCCCGAAATCGCCGAGCAGGCCGCCTACTACGGCGACGGTTTCTTTGCGAACCACATCTTCTGGCCCAAGGGGCACTACAAGCGCCTCATCGACTTCTACCGCCAGCGCTTCGAGCACTACCACGGCGACAGCGGCAAGCACGCAATCGTCGGTCTCGGCGGCCAGGTTTACCTCGCGAAGAAGTCGCAGGATGCGTGGAACGAGTTCCGCCCCTACTTCAACGAGGCGCCCGTCTACGGCAACGGCCCCAAGATGGAAGACTTCGTCGACCAGACGCCGCTCACCGTGGGCAGCCCGCAAGAGGTCATCGACAAGACCCTCTCGTTCCACGACGAGTTCGGTGACTACCAGCGTCAGCTGTTCCTGATCGACCACGCGGGTCTACCGCTGAAGACCGTGCTGAACCAGCTCGATCTGCTCGGCGAAGAGGTGATCCCGGTGCTGCGCAAGGAGCTCGACGCGCGTCGTCAGCCGGGCACACCCGACACTCCGTCACACGCCTCACTCGTCAAAGAGAAGTACGGCGACGAAGAGCCCCGTCAGCCCCGCCCCAACGCGAACCGCGGCGACAACGTCACCGGCGGCTCGCCCTACCAGGACAGCCCCCAGGCATCGGGCGCTGCGTTCGGGCTCTGATCATGGCCGCAGATGTTCGCGAAGCAAACCGCGCGTGGGAGGCCGTCTTGACCGCCCACGCCGCGGTGCTGCGCCGCTTCGCCGACGAGTCGATCTGGCGCGAGCAGGGCGTCAGCATGCGCGAGTATGACGTGCTCTACACGCTCGCCAAGTGCGACGAGGCGACAGCGCGCATCGGCGATCTGAAAGAGGGCGTGCTGCTCAGCCAGCCCGCGCTCTCCCGCATGGTCGACCGGCTCGAAACCCGCGGCCTCGTCGCGCGCGTGCCAGACCCCGAAGACGGCCGAGCGGTGCGCGTGACGCTCACCGACACCGGCCAGGCCGTGCAGCGCGCCGTCGGCCGCGCGCACGCTCGCAGCGTTGAGCGCGAAATGCGCGCGCTCACCCCAGCCGAACAGCAGCAGCTGGAGACTCTCATGCAGAAACTCACGAGCCAGGAACTCCGCTCGCACTGAGCCATTTCGACCAAGGATGCACACGCACATGTCTACCCCGAACTCCCCCAGAACGTTCAAGCTCGTCTCGGTGAACGCCGGCACGAGTGATCCCTCGTCGACCCAGCTCTTGGCCGACCGCATCGCAGAGCGCACCATCTCGATTGGCGCCGGGGATGACCTGATCATCGAGCTGCAGCGCATCGACCTGCGAGGGCTCGCCAACGACATCACCTCGGCGCTGATCAGCCAGCATGTGTCACCCGAGCTGCAGCGCGCCTTCGACCTGATGCGCGACGCTGACGGTGTGATCGCGAGCACGCCCGTATACAAGGCCGGCGCGAGCGCACTCTTCACCGAGTTCTTCCAGCTGCTCGACAACGACCTGCTGATTGGCACCCCGGTGGCACTCGCGGGTACGGGCGGCAGCCCCCGCCACGCGCTCGTCATCGACGATCAGCTACGCGGCCTCTTCGCCTACCTGCGCACCCTGACCACGCCGACCGGCATCTACGCGTCACCCGACGACTGGCAAGAAGTCACCTTTACCTCGCGCATCGACCGCGTTGCGACCGAACTCGTCGTGCTCATGCGCAACGATGTGCGCGGGCAGCTGCGCGGTGATGCCTGGAAGCACTATCAGCACAGCTTTGGCAGCGCGGGTGGCACCGAAACCGAGATCGACTTCGACAGCGATCTCATGCGGCTGGCAGCGGGCGGCAGATAGCTCATTCCCGCTCATGCGTCACTGACGTGGTCGCCTCGTCTGGCAGTTTTGGCACGGGGATCAGCACCACGTCTTGCAGCTTCCAGTCGAGCGCAGCGAGCTGACGCGCGGCATGCTCGAGCGTGTCGACCGTCGGTGGCCTGCGCCTGGATGGCACGAAAAACACCTCGACGTGAAACACCTGTCCCTGGTCGCGCATGCGCACTCCCGCATCGCGCACCCAGGTCTGACGGCGCATCGCTGACACGACCTCGTCGATGAGCGGGTGGGCGCCCTCGTCGTTGTAGGTGCGCGCCCGCTCATCCATAAGATCGCGCACCGCGTACCTCGTGCTGCGCACCCCATCGAGCACAATGCCGACCGAGATGAAGAGGGCAGCCGCACCGTCAAGCCGCCACAGGCCGATACCCACGCCGAGCACCCCGACGATCGACGCGGCGTTCGTGTGCCAGTCGGCCTTCGCCATGTCGGCATCGGCGAAGAGCAGCTTGTTGTGCAGCACGGGCGCGAGCTTCAGCTTCGCGCGGCCATAGACGAGCGGGCCGATCACGACGACCGCCATCACCATCACCATGAGCCACCCGAGCCAAATGGTCTCACCAAACAGCTGCACCGTGCCGATCGAGGGCTTTTCGCCGCGGATCAACCCCATCGCTGACTCGACCGCGAGGTTCGCGCCGACGGTGAACAGCGCGACGCCCGCAACGAGGTGCCCGACGCTCATGGCGCGGTGACGCCCGAACGGAAACGTCTTCGACGATGGCTTCTTCACGAAGATGAGGGCAATGAGGTAGCTGATCTGTGGAATCAGCGACAGCATGTCTTCGATCCAGGCGGTCTTCATCGCCTGCGAGTTGCCGACCACCGTTGCGACCAGCGCAATGGTGAAGATCGTGTAGGCGATCGTGGCCCACTCCCAGCGAATGGCCTTCTTACGAGCCTCAGCCTGCTCCTTTGGCAGGGGGCCCTGACCAATGACGGTCACGGTTTCGCTCGCTCGTCAATAAATGCCTCGAGCGCGAACAGCAGACGATTCTCACCCATGGGCACGAGCACGACTGGATGATGCGACTCGTCGAAGGTCAGCACTGCGTGTTCGCGTGTGACCCCCACGCGATCAACCCAGGGCGTATCCGCGGTGATGCCTCCCACCACCATATCGAGCTCCCCCTCTTCGAGTGAGCGCACGAGCACCTCCTCGCTGCC
>JAAZFP010000260.1 GCA_012511645.1 Microbacteriaceae bacterium | reverse complement strand
GTCAGACCTCGACACAGCGCACCCCGCACCCCGTCTCGACCGCCGCACCCTGCTCACGGGTGGGGCGGTCGGGCTCGGCCTGGGCGGATTGCTCGGTGCGGGCGGCGGCGCGGGCGCTGCTGCGCTGGCTGGAAGATCCAGTGCACCGATGCCCGGTGAGGCAATGTCGGCGGGCACCGAGGCCTCGTTTGGCGCAGACGGTGATCTGCCCGGCTTTGGTGGTGAGGCGCTGCCGTGTCATGGAGCCCACCAGGCAGGTATCGTCACTCCGCCCGCCGCGCACGTGCGATTTCTTGCGTACACGCTGCTGCCCCAAACCGATCGCGACGCACTGCATCGCATGTTTCGTGTGCTCACAGGAGATATTGAGGGTCTCACCTCGGGGGCAGGCCCACTTGCTGACCCAGAGCCAGAGCTTGCGGCGCGGCCTGCGCGGCTGTCGATCACGGTCGGTGTGGGGCCCGAACTCGTTGATCGAGTGAACCCGAGCCTCACCCCCGAGTGGCTCGCTCCCCTGCCAGCGTTTTCGCGCGATCAGCTCGGCAACGGCTTTGACGGCGGTGACCTGCTGCTCATCGTGCAGGCCGATGACCCACTGCCACTAGCCCACGCGAGCCGCATGCTCGCGCGTGACCTGGCGAGCTTTGCGACCCCACTGTGGAGCCAGCAGGGCTTTCGGCAGGCACGCGGTGCCGAAGCTGACGACCGCACAATGCGCAACCTCATGGGCCAGATTGATGGCACCGTGAACCCTGCGCCGGGTGAGGACGGCTTCGAGTCACTGCTGTGGCTCGGCACCGAGTCAGGAGCATTCGCTGGCGGCAGCGCGTTTGTGCTGCGCCGCATTCGCATGGAGCTCGATACCTGGGACATGGTTGACCGTCCTGGCCGTGAGGCCACGATCGGTCGAAGATTGTCTGACGGATCCCCGCTGAGCACCCCTGCTGAAGCCGCGACTGAGCACACGCCGATGGATTTCGAGGCGACGAATTCGCTCGGTCTGCCAATCATCGGGGTGGCTGCGCACGCGCGTCGGGCACACTCAATTGATCCGCGTGAGCAGATTGTGCGCAGGGCAGTAAATTACGACGACGGTGACGAATCGGGGTTGCTCTTTGCGTGTTACCAGAGCAACCCACTCACCCAGTTCGTGCCGATTCAGCAGCGGCTCGATGAACTCGACATGCTGAATGAGTGGGTCACCCATACGGGCAGCGCAGTGTTCGCCGTACTGCCGGGTTTCACCGCCGAAGGCATGCTCGGCGAGACGCTCTTTGCGGCATAACCTCGAGCAGGTGCGCATCCGCGTGCATCAGCTATGCGCGCGGATGCGCCTGCCGGTAGGTCTGCGCGAGTCGCTCAGTCGAGACGTGGGTGTAGACCTGGGTGCTGCCGAGGCTCGCGTGGCCGAGCATCTCTTGCACGACGCGCAGGTCTGCCCCGCCGTTGAGCAGGTGCGTGGCGGCGCTGTGCCGTAAGGTGTGCGGGCCACGCGGGCCGCTGCCCGGTTCTTGGGCGAGCTCGCGCGATACCACGCGGTACACCGCGCTCGGGGTGAGGGCGTCACCTCGGTCTGAGACAAAGAACGTATCCGGCGTGACGCGAGGTGGATCTTCGGTCGCGGCACGGTGCACGAGGGCAGGCCTGGCGCGCTCGACGTAGTCGCTGAGCGCACGCGCGGCTGGCGCGCCGAAGGGCACCACCCGCTCTTTGTTGCCCTTGCCGGTGACGCGCACGGTGCGCTCGCGCAGGTCAAGATCGGCGCGGGGCAGATCGCACAGCTCTGACACGCGAAGCGCTGTCGCGTAGAGCAGTTCGAGCACAGCGCGATCACGCATCGCCACGGGGTCACCGCCCGCGGCGCGATTCTTCGCTCGTTCGAGAATGCGGGCGAGCTGCTGTTCGCTGAGCACCCGCGGCAGCGATCTGCCGCTTTTTGGGGCCTGCAGCCGTGAGGCGGGACTGCCGGGCACGATTCGGCGCTGCTCGAGCCAAGTGCCAAACGATTTCACGGTGGCGACCGAGCGTTTCAGGGT
>JAAZFP010000259.1 GCA_012511645.1 Microbacteriaceae bacterium | reverse complement strand
TCAGCAGCCCACCTCACGAGCTTGCTATCGGTTCAAATGACGTTCGTTTGAACCGATGTACAGCTGAAGGGCAGGCCGCGTCAGCAAAAAGCATCGCTTTTTGTAGCGGACTGAACCACCGCACACTGCGGTGAATGAGCGGAGTCCAGCAGCTATCGGTTCAAATGACGTTCATTTGAACCGATGTACAGCTGCTGGGGCATACCGATCTTCGTCTGCGCATCTTCGTGCGCCTCGCGCCACTGAGCGATCCAGCCGGGCAGGCGACCGATGGCAAACAGCACGGTGAACATGCGGGTCGGGAAGCCCATGGCCTTGTAGATCACGCCGGTGTAGAAGTCGACGTTCGGGTAGAGCTTGCGCTCCTTGAAGTAGTCGTCTTCGAGGGCGATCTGCTCAAGCTCCTGCGCGAGGGCGAGCAGCGGATCGTTCACGCCGAGCTCTGCGAGCACCTTGCCGGCGCTCTCCTTCACGATGCGGGCGCGAGGGTCGTAGTTTTTGTAGACGCGGTGACCGAAGCCCATGAGCTTGACCCCGTCTTCTTTGTTCTTGACCTTCTCAACGAACGCACCGACGCCCTGGCCGCTCTCTTGAATCTGCGCGAGCATCTCAAGCACCGCCTCGTTGGCACCACCGTGCAGGGGGCCTGAGAGCGCCGAGATACCGGCCGAGATCGCGGCGAACATGTTTGCACCGGTCGAGCCAACGAGGCGCACGGTCGAGGTGGACGCGTTCTGCTCGTGATCAGCGTGCAAGATGAGCAGCTTGTCGAGCGCGTCGACAAGCACGGGGTTCATCTCGTAGGTCTCGGCCTTGTTGCCGAAGTTGAGGCGCAAGAAGTTCTCAACGAAGCTGAGGTCGTTCTTGGGGTACAAGAACGCCTGACCGATCGACTTCTTGTGCGCGTATGCAGCAAGCACGGGCAGCTTCGCGAGCAAGCGAATCGTGTTGACCTCAACGAACTCGGGCACCGCGGTGTCGAGCGAGCTCTCGTAGTAGGTCGACATGGTCTGCAGGCCGCCTGAGAGCACCGACATGGGGTGCGCGGTGTGAGGCACGCCCTCGAAGTAATAGCGCATGTCTTCGTGCAGCAGCGTGTGGCGGCGAATCTCGCCGTCAAAAGCGGCAAGCTCGTCTTCGGTCGGCAGCTCACCATAAATCAGCAGGTAGGCGACCTCAAGAAAGCTTGAGGCTGCGGCGAGCTCTTCGATGGGATAGCCGCGGTACCGCAGAATGCCCTGCTCACCGTCGATGTAGGTGATCGCCGACTTGGTCGACGCAGTGTTCACGAACCCGTAGTCAAGAGCGGTGTAGCCCGTCTGACGGGTGAGGGTGCTGACATCGATTGCGGGGGTGCCGTCACTCGCGTTCAGCAGCGGAAACTCGGCCTCGCGCCCGGCTATGGTCAGCTTCGCGGTGGCGTTCTGGCCTGCAGTCGAATCGGTCACGTCGTCTCCTCATGGGTTCGTTGCGTCGTGCGCTTAGGGTACAAGCACACCTCACCAGCTTAGCCCGTGCTCGGGCGCAGGTTGCGCAGATTTGTGGCGCTGCAGAAGCTAAATTTATCTCGATACCGAAACAAATGTCATTTTTTCGCCGTGGATCAGACCCGAAGTCGCTCCGCCGCGCGCGCGATATCGCTGTCAGGCGCGGTGAGCGACAAGCGCACATGATTGGGCGAGTGCTCCCCATAAAAATGCCCCGGCCCAACGATAATGCCGAGGTCTGCAAAGGCCGCGACACTCTGCCACGCGTCTTCACCGCGGGTCACCCACAGGTAGATGCCCGCCTCGCTGCCGTCGACACGCCAGCCCGCTGCTTCGAGCGCAGGCAACAGCACTTCGCGTCGCACTCGGTACCGTTCGCGCTGCTCATCAACATGAGCCTCATCGCCCAGGGCCGCCACCATTGCGGCCTGCACGGGCGCCGGCGGCATGAGCCCTGCAGGCTTGCGCACGGGCAGCAGGCGGTCGATGAGCGTCTCGTCCCCGGCGACAAAGGCCGCGCGGTAGCCCGCCATGTTTGACTGCTTGCTCAACGAGTAGGCGGCAAGCACACCCTCGTGCTTCTCCCCCACGACGCGCGGGTCGAGCAGCGACGGGATTGGCTCGTCGTTCCACGGTTCAGCCCACCCAAACTCCGCGTAGCACTCGTCACCAACGATCACGGCGCCGAGCTCTCGTGCGCGCGACACCGCGGCACGCAGCTGCTCAACACCGAGCACCCGACCGTCGGGGTTCGACGGCGAGTTGATCCACACGAGCCGCGTGTGTGCCGGCCACAGGGCCGGGTCGTCTTCGGCGATCGCTTCGGCGCCGACGAGGGCCGCACCCATCGCATACGACGGATAGGCGATGCGAGGGTGCACGACGGCTTCGCCGGGGCCAATGCCGAGCAAGAACGGCAGCAACGCGACGAGCTCTTTCGAGCCGACGGTCGGCAGCACGACCTGGGGTGACGCGGTGACCCCCCGGCGCCTCGCGTACCACACACTGATCTCCTCGCGCAGCGCCCCACTGCCCGCGGTTGCGGGGTATGAGCGCGCATCGGTGTGTGCGAGCGGCTCGGCGATCACCTCGGGAGACGGGTCAACGGGTGACCCGATCGACAGATCAAGCGCACCCTCGGGGTGCGCGGC
>JAAZFP010000258.1 GCA_012511645.1 Microbacteriaceae bacterium | reverse complement strand
TGGCGAATAGCAGTTTTGGAGAGCGCCAGTCCACCCATCGGATAGCACGATTCCGGCGACCGGAGAGCATGGAGCCGCCCGGCCGCCGGAGCGTTGCGGCCCTCTACTCCCAGTAGTCGTCGGTGTGCCTGGCCTGCTCGGCAAGCTCGGCACGCATATCGATATCACCAAGGGTGATTTTCTTCGCGTGGTTCACGAGCCGGTTCACGATCGAGTCCGCGGCGACTTTGTCGGGGAGCACGTCAAGCCAGTAATCCGGCCCTGACTGTGACGCGATCACGGTCGCGGCCCGGTGCTCCCGGTTCGCGAGGATCGTGAAGAGGTCCGCGGCAGCCTCCGGATCAATACCCACCGTGAGGAAATCATCAACGATCAGAAGATCGGTGTTCGAATACTCGTTCAGCATGGCCTGGTGGCGGATGCTGTCGGTTCGGGCGATGACCAGGGCGCGGGCGAGGTCGTCCATGCGAGTGTAGATGACGGTGTGGCCGTTCTGGCAGGCTGCGATGCCCAGCGCACACACGAGATACGTTTTCCCACCACCCGACGGGGACATCACGAGCACGTTCAACGTTTCGCTGCTCCAGTCATGCGCGGCGTAGCGACGCATCCTGACCTTCGTGATGCCTCGCCCTTCGCGGTAATCGATCTCCGCAACTGATGCTTGTGGGAGCGGGAACCGGGCCTTCTTCATGAGCGCGGTGACCCGGTTCTCGCGTCGGAGCTCGAGAGCGTCGTCCGTGGCGGTGAGGAACAATTGCTCCGGTGTGAGGTCATCGTTCGCGTCGTCGCTGATGAGCTCGGCAAATCTGGTCGCGAGATGAGTGACGCGTAGCTCACGAAACTTCTCGTAATCCGCGGAAGTGAACATGGTTATCGCCCCCGCTGCTCGTCAAGACGACGGTAGTACTCCGCGCCGCGCACGAGCGCGCCCGCAGGGGCTGCCGAGCCTGAGCGGGCAACACCATCGGTGTCCTCGAACCTGACACTGCTCTTGCGTGTGGACGCGGCTGGCCGTCTCGGGGCCGGTTTCTTCGTGTCGGAATCGATCACTGCCATGAGGCGTTTGATCGCCGTGTACGACGGCGTCATCCCTGTATCGATGATCTGCTGGCAGGCGGCTTCCAACCGAACTTTGTTGTGTTTCCCGAGCCCGTCGAGCACGTTCCGGCAATCAAGAAACCCTTGCGCTTCAAGTGCGCGACCATCGATGAGCAGCTCGATTACCAACGCAGTTGCGGGCCCGTAGGCTCCCGCTCGGCGCAGAAACCATTCCCGTGACCACAGACCGTCAACATTTCGGTACTCATCAGGCAAATGTGTGGCCTCGGTCGAGTACTGCCCCTTCCTGCCAAGAAGTCGCGGGTGCTCGCACACGATCTGCTGCCCATCAAACCCTGTCACCCTGCTGCTGGTGAGCCGCACCCGAATCAGTTTCCCGACATGCTCATATGGCACCGAGTAATGCTGCGAATCGCAGGTGACGTGCGAGTTCCGCTGCACTTTCAGTTCACGCCACTCCACCTCTTCGAACCCGTCGGCTGGGAGCGGCCCGAGCCGTTCAGCTTCTTCGAGACTGAAACGCTCCCACCTGGTTGACCCATCGACCCGGCGAATATCGTGGTTGATCTCTCGGACCCGCTCACCGATCGCGGCATTCAGATCATCGAGGCTCGTCCACACGTCTTCCGCGAGGTAGCCGATGACTCGCTTGTTCACGACATTCACGCCCGATTCGACAGCTGCTTTCTCTTTGGGAGACCGAACATTCGTGGGGAACACTGAGGTGCCATAGTGGTCAGCGAGCTGCTGATACCGATCCGTGACCCACCTGGTCGCGTCCCCGCGTTCTCTGCGCTGGGACGCGGTCAACGCATTATCCGGGATGAGGAGCTGTGGCACCCCGCCATAGAACTCGAATGCCCCCACGTGAGCGGTAATCCAGGCCGGCATTCGCATATCGGTGAACGCGCGACACCACAAATACCCCGAGTAGGGCAGCACCGTCACGAACAAGTACGCCTTCGTGGTGGTGCCGGTGATCGCGTCGACCAGATCGATCGTGTCACCGGCCCAATCGATGAACATTGTCTTCCCCGGCTCATGCTTGAGGACCGCGGTCAGATCGTGTTTTCTCACGTACGCGTTGAACAGCGCGCAGTACTGCGAATACCCGTACTTCCGCAGCACCGACCGTCGTGACGTATACGACCGCCACCCCTGCAGCAGCGTGAAGTGCTGGTTCTTCTTGAACGATGTCACGACCCTCGCGAAATCAGGGTCGTCATACTCGCCCTTCACCCTGGACCGCCCGTCAGGGAACAGGCCCGCAATCTCGGCGTCAGTCAGACGCCGAACCCTGTCTAGAGGGAGGCCTTCGGCGTCGATCACGCGTTTCGCGGTTCGGATCGTGGTTTGTGAACACGCAGTTATCGCGCCGATCTCGCGATAACTGCGGCCCTCGAGCAACAAAGACATGATTCTTCGGTAGTCCGTCATTGACGGTCACCAGCCTTTCGGTAACTGAGCCCAAGACCACGGCCATTACCGTGGTCGGACTCAGCCGAACACACCCACGCCC
>JAAZFP010000257.1 GCA_012511645.1 Microbacteriaceae bacterium | reverse complement strand
GGTTGACGGTGACGGCGCCGAGCTCTTCGACGGCACGGGTGAGCTCTTCGACGGTGGTCGCGGGGTCTTCGCCGGGCGACTGGGGCAGCATGGCACCCATGAGGAAGCGGTCGGGGAACAGCTCCGACACGCGGGCGACGAGGTCATTGCAGAGGCGCGACCAGGTCTTCGACACCTCAATGTCGCCGATATGGTGCGCCATGAACGAGGCGCGGGGGCTGAACACGGTGACGTCACTGCCACGCTCGTCCATCAGGCGCAGCTGGTTTGCCTCGATGGTCTCGCGAATATCGTCATCCGAAATCTTCAGAGCCGCAGGATCGGGCGCGTCGCCCTGCCCCTTTGTGAATGCGATCTGCAGATCGCGCCAGGCACCCATCTGCTCGGGGGCGGTGGTGTAGTGGCCGTGAATGTCGATAATCAACGGGGTGTCATCCTTGTCACTGAAACGAAGCGCAGGTCTGCGGTGACTCCATGGTAAGTCCGCACCTGTATTTAGTCGAATAGATTGGCAACCACGACCGCATAGATAGAATCAATACATGTCGTTCGTCGATCTCAACCAGCTGCGCACCTTTGTGGTGCTCTACGAGCTGCGCAGCGTCACGGCCGCCGCGGAGCGCATGCGGGTCACGCAGCCGACGGTGAGTTACACCCTGAAGCGCCTGCGCGAACGGTTTGGCGACGACCTGTTTCGCCGTGAGGGGCACGACATGGTGCCTACGGCGCGGGCCACACAGCTCTTTGGCCCACTGCACGAGGCGCTCGCACAGATTGATACGACCGTCGACGATTCGGGCCCGTTCGAACCTGCGGAATTCAGCGGTGAGCTCGCTCTTGGGCTGACCTCGATTGGTGAACAGACCTTCCTTCCGCCCATCATGACCGCCCTCACCCGTGAGTCGGCTCACCCGCACCTGCAGGTCGAGCGCCTCGACTCGGATCAGGTCGAAGACAGACTGATCCGCGGCTCAATCGACCTCGCGATGACCGTGTCGATGATCACGAGCCCGCGGCTGTGGCGCTCGCATGTGCGAGCGGTCGAGTATGTGGCGCTGTGCTCGGCCCTGCATCCATTGCCCGCAACGTCACCCGAGATGTTCGCGGATCGCCACTTCTTGCGCGTGTCTGCGCGCGGCGGTCACGTGTTTCCGCTGCAGGTGCTCACTGAGCACGGGCTCATGCCCCAAGTCTCACTCACCGTTGAGGAGTACGCGACCGTACCAACCGTGCTGCTCGCGACCGACCTCGTCGTGCTGCTGCCGAGGCACGTCGCAGAAGTGTTTCGCAGCTGGTTTGACGGGCTGAAGATCTTCGACCTGCCCTGGCCTGCGCAGAGCACACCGGTGTCGCTCTACACGAGACGCGAGGCGAGCCTCACGCCCACCCAGAAGTGGTTTCGCCAGGTGGTGCTTGACGCGGTGTCCGAGCGCAGCGAACTGTCGAGATAGCCTCGCCCAGCCCCGGTCACCACACGCGGATGTCGCTACCCCTCGTGGCGGCGCTTCGTGCGATTCCAGCTCGCCTTCGCGGGCGCGAAGGGGCTGCGCACATGAATCGCCCATGACGAGTGCGGGTGAATCGACAAAATCGCCCGCTCGTAGAACGCCTTCGCCTCCTCGGACAAGCGATCGACGACCGCATCCTTATCGGTGTCATCCTCGGGCCTTGGCCGCAACGCCTTCCACACCAGCTGCACCTCGGGCGCGCCCGTGGGAATGCCGTCGAGGTCGAGCACGGCGCGATCCCAGGGCAGCTGCAGCCGAGGATCACGCTTGTAGACCCAGGCCCTCGGCGCGCCGTCTTCGACGTTGACCCGCAGCACCCACGCGTCGCGCTCGGTGTCGCGCACCAGCACGGGCTGCACCTCGTCGGTCTCGCTCACCTCGGCGTATGGCACGAGCTCTTCGTCTCGCACCGCCCACACGTCGTAGCCGTCCGGCAACGAGGCGATGAGCGCCACGAGATCGGTGCGCACGACACTCACATCGATATTGCGTCGCTCGCGAATCGGTTCACCGAGCCAGCGGTCAAGCGCCGCACCGCCCGAGAGCCACCACCGTACCTCGGCCGCCGCCAAGAGGTCGGCAGTGGCCGCAGGGGTGAGCGGCTGCCAGCCGAGATCGAGCGTCGGAGTGGAAGATGCCATGCGTTCAGGGTGCCGCTGCGCGCTGAGAGCGTGTTACCGCTCGAGCACGACGGCCAGCCCCTGCCCCACGCCGATGCAGATCGCGGCGACCGCGATTCCCCCACCACGACGCTTCAGCTCGTGGACTGCATGACCGATGATGCGGCCACCCGATGCACCGAGCGGGTGGCCGATCGCGATCGCCCCACCGTGCACATTGAGCTTTGCCGGGTCGAGCTCTGGCCAGCCCGCGAGGCAGGCCAGCAACTGCGAGGCGAAGGCCTCATTCAGCTCGACAACATCAACATCGGCCCAGGTCTTGCCCGCTCGGGCGAGCGCCTTGTTGGCTGCCTCGATCGGCGCGATCGGGAACTGATCGGGGTCCACGCCGTGCGCGGCGCGGCCCGCAACGCGGGCAAGCGGCTCGAGGTCAAGCGCGCCCTCGGCTCCGAGCAGCACCGCGGAGGCGCCGTCGTTGATGGACGATGAGTTGCCCGCGGTCACGGTACCCGTGCCATCGGTCGCAAAGAGCGCCTGCAGGGTCGCGAGCTTCTCGACCGAGGTGGTGTCACGAATGCCCTCATCTCGCGCAAGCTCGTGCCCCTCGACCTGCACGATCTCGGCGTCGTAGCGTCCGGCAGCCCACGCTTCAGCGGCGAGCTGGTGCGAGCGCACGGCGAAGGCATCCTGCGCCTCGCGAGTGATGCCCCACTCGCGCGCGGTCTGTTCTGCGGCCTCGCCGTTTGAGATGGTCCAATGGGTCGGCAGCGCGCGGTTTGTCATGCGCCACCCAATCGAGGTGTTCCACATGGTCTGGTTGCCGACCGCGGGCCACGGCTTCGACGATTTCTCAACGACATATGGCGCGCGGCTCATCGACTCAACACCGCCGGTGAGCACCAGCTCGGCATCGCCCGATTCAATCGCGCGCGACCCCTGCACGACCGCCTCGACGCTCGAGGCACACAGTCGGTTGACGGTGACGCCGGTGACCGAGGTCGGCAACCCCGCGAGCAGCGCGCCGAAGCGCGCAACATTACGGTTGTCTTCGCCAGCCTGGTTCGCGTCGCCAAAGATCACGTCGGCGATGCGCGCGGGGTCGATCCCGGTGCGCTCGACGGTCGCACGCATCACGACGGCAGCGAGGTCGTCGGGGCGCACACTCGAGAGTTCACCGCCCGCGCGGCCAAACGGGGTGCGAACGGCGTCATATATGAACGTGCTGGTCATGATGCTCCTTTGCGAGATTTCAGACTACTTCGCGGTCGCGTCGATCAGGGAGAGACCGGTGAGGGCAGCGAGGCTCAGGGCGGTGTTGTCGCCGAATGCTTCGGTGACCGCAAACCCATCGGGGGTGACGTCGAAGATGGCGTGGTCGGTGTAGACGCGGGTCACGCACCCTGCCCCGGTCAGCGGGTAGCTGCAGGTATCAACAAGCTTTGACTCGCCAGTCTTGGTCAAGAGGTCGGTCATGACATAGACCGACTTCGCGCCGATGGCGAGATCCATCGCCCCACCAATCGCAGGGATCGCACCCGGTGCGCCCGTCGACCAGTTCGCGAGATCACCGTTTGCCGCGACCTGAAACGCGCCGAGCACGCACACGTCGAGGTGCCCGCCGCGCATCATGGCGAATGAATCAGCGTGATGAAAATATGCGGCGCCCGCCTGCTCGGTGACGGGCTGTTTGCCCGCGTTGATCAGGTCGGGGTCGATCTGCCCTTCGGCTGGCGCCTCGCCCATGCCGAGCATGCCGTTATCCGTGTGCAGAATGATCTCTTCATCTGCGGGCAGATAGTTCGCGACGCGCGTTGGCGCGCCGATGCCGAGGTTCACGAAGGATCCCTCGGGAATGTCGGCGGCGATGCGAGCGGCAAGCTCCTGCCGGCTGATGCGGGTGCTGGGTGCGGTGTGCGATTCGGTCGTCATCGTGCCTGCTCCTCGGTCGTGTCGTCTGCTGTGGTCACCGCGTCGAGGGGTCGCCCCTCAATATCAACCCCGCCGACAAACTCGCCGTCGCGCGCCCAGGCGCGATCGCCGAGCGCGACGACGCGATTGACAAAGATGCCGGGGGTGACGACGGTCTCAGGATCGAGCGAGCCGAGCGGCACAATCTCGTCAACCTGCGCAATGGTGGTGGTTGCGGCGGTCGCCATGATGGGCCCAAAGTTGCGGGCGGTCTTGCGAAAGGTGAGGTTGCCCCAGCGGTCGGCCTTCAACGCGCTGATCAGCGCGAAGTCAGCCTTGATGGGGTACTCGAGCAGGTAGGTGCGGCCGTCGATGACGCGCGATTCCTTGCCCTCGGCGAGCTCGGTGCCAACGGCAGTCGGCGAGAAGAAGGCGCCGATGCCGGCGCCCGCCGCGCGGATGCGCTCGGCGAGGTTGCCCTGCGGCACGAGCTCCAGCTCGATCTCACCGTCGCGGTAGAGCCCATCGAACACCCACGAGTCGACCTGGCGCGGAAACGAGCAGACAATCTTGCGCACGCGCCGCTTGGCGAGCAACGCCGCGAGCCCCACGTCACCATTGCCCGCGTTGTTGTTTACCACGGTGAGGTCTTTCGCGCCCTGTGCAATCAGCGCGTCGATCAATTCGACCGGTTGTCCCGCGCGACCGAAGCCACCGATCATCACGGTTGCCCCGTCGTGAACACCCGCGACGGCCTCCTCGACCGAAGCGACAGTCTTGTCAATCATTCGTCATCCACCTAGTTTTCGCTGTGCGAAGC
>JAAZFP010000024.1 GCA_012511645.1 Microbacteriaceae bacterium | reverse complement strand
GGCGTGTCGCGTTCGCTTCAGACACGCTCACCGAGGCCCAGAGGACCTCGGGACGAGGCCGCACGAGAGCCAGAAATGGCTCTCGCTCCAAGCGGCCTTGTCCGTGTCGCGCGGCTACTTCGCAGTCTTTTCTTCACCGAGCAGGCGAGGCATGCGCATGTACAGCACGACAAGCGCGAGACCAGCGATCAGCAACAGCAGCCACCACACGGGCGGCACAAAGAGCGAGATCAGACCTAACACGGAGGCCGCAAGCGTGAAGAGAGCGGTGATGCCAGAGGCCTGCACATGCGAAAGGCCCATCTGATTCAGTCGCTGATACACATGCTCTTTGTGCGGCTCATCCCACTTGTGCCCCTTGCGCACCCGCCTCGTGAGCGTCACACCAACATCACCAAAATAGATGATCATGGGGCCGATGGTCGCGAGCACGGGCACACCGGCAAGCAGCGCCGCGAAGCTGGTGATCGCGGTGGCGCCACCGAGCAGGTAACTGCCAACATCTCCAAGAAATGCGCCACGCCGGCTGAGGTCCCACGGAAGAAACCCGGCGAACCCTGCGGCGAGCACGATGCCGGCGGTCAGCAACCACGAGAGTCCGGTGAACCAGCCCACCGCAGCGAAGGTCAGCCCCGCGATGACCCCGTGGAATCCGCTGATGCCGTTCAGCCCATCCATGAAGTTGGCCACGTTGATATAGCTTGAAATGAACAGCAGCCCATACGGCACCAGCACGATTCCTGCCCAAAGCGGCAGCGGCGACGGGCCCACCGGCATCGCGCTCAGCTGAACGGCCGACCCGGCAGGATCGAACCAGCCTGCGATTGGTGTCCGACCGTAGTAAAAGTCGGCGCGCATTGGTTCGCCACCGCCGAGCGGCACCGTGTTGAACAACCACACGAGCGCAATCGGCACTGCGAGCCCGATCAGCAGCAGCAGGATACTGCGCACGGTCACGCTGATGCCCCGCAAGTCTTCTCCGAGACCGAGCAGCCCAGCACAGAGAGACCCGACAACGACGACCAGTAGAATATCCCAGCCCAACTGCGGCAGACCAGCGCTGCGCGTCGCGAGGATGCCAATGATGCCACCCACCACCATCGCGATCAGCACAGCAAGGCCGAGACCTCGCAACACTGGCCGCTCGTGCGAGGATCGCTCGTTCGGCACATCCATGATGCCGAGCTTCACCAGCAGCGGCCGCACCACAATGGGGAGCAGCAGTGACAGCAGCAGGGTCACTGCCCCGGACAGCACCGCGATCGGCAGAGCAAATGACGCGAAGAGATTCACTGCACTCGCTCCCCTGCCTCAACCGTCAGCTCCATTCGCGCGACCCAACCGTCGTGGTCGAGCGCCTCGGGGCTGAGCGTATCGACGTGCGCGTGTGAAATCTTTTGGTGGAACGGCCGCTCATCGCCCTCGCCCTCGGCGACCAACTGCTCGTGCAGCTTCTCACCGTGACGCAGGCCAGTGAACACAATGTCGATGTGCTTGCCAGACTGTGCAATCATTCGCTGAGCAACATCGAGGATGCGCACAGGTTCGCCCATGTCGAGGATCAGCACCTCACCCTGGCGCCCAATGCCTCCTGCTTGGATGACGAGCTGGCACGCCTCGGGAATCGTCATGAAGAACCGCGTTGCATCCGGGTGGGTGACCGTCACCGGCCCGCCCGCCTCAATGAGCGCGCGGAACGTCGGTAGCATCGATCCTCGGCTACCAATCACGTTGCCAAACCGTACCGACAGGTAGCGCTCACCGGTTTCTTGCGCCATCCATGCGGTCAGCTTCTCAGCGACGCGCTTCGAGTGGCCAAGCACACTCGTCGGGTTTGCCGCCTTATCGGTGGAAACATTCACGAACGTTGTCACACCGACCGAATGCGCGGCCTGCAAGACGTTGAGCGTGCCGAGCACATTGGTCTTCCACGCCTCATCTGGGTACTGCTCGAGCATGGGCAAGTGTTTCAGCGCGGCCGCATGGAACACCACCTCGGGTCGCCGCTCCTCAAAAATGCGCTGCAGTGCGTCTGCGTCTCGGATATCGGCAAGCACCACATCGCGAGTGTCGAGCAGCCCGTGGCCGCTGATGGAAATCTGGGCTGACTGCAGAGACGTCTCGTCCCGGTCAAGCAGAATCAGTTCGCGCGGCGCAAAGCCCGCGAGCTGACGGCACAATTCAGAACCGATCGACCCGCCGGCTCCCGTCACGAGCACCACTCGATCTTGCAGATACTGGGCTATCGAGCCGGTCTCGAGGCGCACTGGGTTACTTCCAATCAGATCTTCGATCGGAAGCTCACGCACCTCGTTGACCATCGACGAGTTCTGCAAGAGCTGCTGCATTGGCGGAAGCTCCAACACGCTCAGCCCCAGCTTGCCCGCAGCAAGATCGATTCGTCGCATCAGCGCGGCGTCGGCGTCGCCGATGCAGACGATCAGCGTCGTTGCGCCTGTCTGAGCAGTTGCGCTCGCCAGGTCGTC
>JAAZFP010000256.1 GCA_012511645.1 Microbacteriaceae bacterium | reverse complement strand
TTACGGTGGTTATAGCGTCAGGGAAACGCCCGGTTTACATTCCGAACCCGGAAGCTAAGGCTGACTGCGCCGATGGTACTGCACTCGGGAGGGTGTGGGAGAGTAGGACACCGCCGGACTCCTTTTACAAAAAAGGGGATCGATCGCGAGATCGGTCCCCTTTTTTTATACCCAAATCGGCACGATTCAATGGGTTGACGACAGTTGTCATATCTGCTGCCGGTAGACTAACGCTGATACAGCAGAAAACGAGAATGGAGCTCGCGGATGGGGGTACTGGCAGCGTTGCTGACCGGCCTGTCCGTATTTGCGATCGTTATTTATCCGGTCATTCGGAGACTTGGTCGTCGAGGGTTTCTTGTTGCCGCGCTCGGCCCCGCACTTGCCTTCTTCGCCCTGTTGATTTTGGGAGCTGGCTCACTCCCTGTTGTTGACGAGATTGTCTGGGTGCCAGAGATCGGTTTCGATCTCGGCCTGCGCATGGATTACATCTCTTGGTTGTTCGCCCTCCTGGTGACCGGGGCAGGCGCACTCGTGCTCGTCTACTGCCAGAACTACTTCGAAGACGGCGAGGACGGTCTGGCTCGTTTTGGGTCGGTGTTTCTTGGCTTCAGCGCGAGCATGCTTGGCCTCGTGCTTGCGGACAATGTGTACTTGCTTTTCGCGTTCTGGGAAGCAACGACAGTCTTTTCTTTCTTATTGATCGCTCATGCGTTCAAGCAGCGCACCAGCAGGGCTACGGCGCTTCAGGCACTGATGGTCACCACCGCTGGTGGGCTGGTGATGCTCGTCGGCCTCGTAATTCTCGCGACGCTTGGCGGCACCGCAAGCCTTTCCGAGCTTCTCGCTCACCCTCCAACCGGCACTCTTGCTTATGTGTCAGTGTTTCTCATTCTTGTGGGTGCACTCTCAAAGTCGGCTATTTTCCCGTTCCATTTCTGGCTTCCAGGCGCGATGTCCGCGCCAACTCCGGTGAGCGCCTATCTCCACGCCGCAGCAATGGTGAAGGCCGGCGTGTATCTGATTGCGCGTCTTGATACCGGCTTTGCAGATATCCCGGGATACCGCGAAACGCTGGTGACGCTCGGCGCAATCACTATGCTGAACGGTGGTATTCGTGCGCTCCGGCAGCACGACATCAAGCTCATCGTCGCGCATGGCACAGTGAGTCAATTGGGCTTGTTGGTCATGGTGTTTGGCGTGGGTGATCCTCGAGCAGAGTTGGCCGGCTTCGCCCTGCTCTTCGCGCACGCGCTGGCGAAGGCACCACTGTTTCTTGCGGTAGGAATTATCGACCATCGCACAGGCACGCGTGACTTGAGGAAGCTCAGTGGCCTTGGTCGACGGGCTCCTGTGTTGGCGACGGTGACTTCCTTTGCCGCGCTCAGCATGATGGGTGTTCCGCCGTTCATCGGGTTCGTCGCAAAGGAATCTGCGTTTGCTGAGCTTCTTGAGATCGGTGAGACGCTTCCGATCGCGATCCCCGCTTTCGCAGTTGCACTCATCGGCAGTATTCTCACTGTTGCCTATATGATTCGTTTCCTCTGGGGGGCCTTCGCTACGAAACGGGGCGTTCCGGCGTCGATCATCGTGCATCGAGACTCGCCTACCGTGATGGTTGCTCCCATCATTTTCGTGACGCTCGCACTCATCGGGGGACTGGGAGCGCCGCTGACGGATCTCTCTCTTCAGAAGTTGGTTCCGAATAGCGGGGCTGACCATCTTTCCCTGTGGCACGGGTTTACGCCTGCGCTGGTGGCTTCAATGATTGTCCTGGTTGCGGGTGCGATTTTTGGTTTCGCAGTGGTTCGCAACCGTCGACCTGTTGCGGCAGTGCCAGAGCGATTCTCTGCGTCCCACGTGTATTGGTTGTTGACGCACTGGCTCGACCTTGCGGCAGTGCGCTTGACCGCTCTGACACAGCGCGGTTCGCTTCCGTTCTACCTTGCAGTGATTTTCGGTGTGACCGTTGCCTCGTTGGGTGGCGTCATCGTTGCGACAGGCTCGTGGCCGGCAACGCTCGAGTTCGTTACTTCGCCCGTACAACTGCCAATCGCGCTCGTGATGCTTATCGCCACGGTGTTTGCTCTTCGAGCTCGCACACGGTTCCAAGCGGTCATCCTCGTTGGGGTGACCGGCTATGGCATGGCTGCAATTTTTGCGCTGCAGGGTGCCCCGGACTTGGCGTTAACACAGGCTTTGGTAGAGACCGTGACACTGATCGCCTTTGTGCTGGTGATTCGTCGGTTGCCTCAGCGCATCGGCGTTACCGCTACTCGATTCAATCGTTGGGTCCGTCTCGGCATCGGTGCCGGAGTGGGGGCAGTGTTTGGCGTGCTCGCTCTCGTATCGATCGGCGCTCGGGTTGCAGACCCGATCTCGCTGCAATTGCCTGAACTGGCCTACACAGGAGGCCACGGCGAGAACGTCGTCAACGTGATACTGGTTGATATTCGCGGCTGGGATACCCTTGGTGAGCTTTCCGTGATCCTCGCCGCAGCAACAGGTGTGGCGTCACTGGTGTTCTTGAGCACTC
>JAAZFP010000255.1 GCA_012511645.1 Microbacteriaceae bacterium | reverse complement strand
CCATGAACGTCGTGGGCACCTCGATGCCCCGCATCATTGCCGACATCGGCGGCACCCAGGCCACCTTCACCTGGGTGGTGATGGCGACCTCGCTCTCATCAGCAATCTCAACCCCGATCTGGGGCAAGCTCGCAGATCTCATGAACAAGAAGGTCATTCTGCAGGCTGCCCTCGTCGTCTTCACCATCGGCACCATTTTCGCCGGCATGGCCACCGAGCCAAACTGGCTCATCGGCTGGCGCATCGTGCAGGGCCTCGGCGTCGGCGGTCTCGGCGTGCTCGGCCAGATCGTGCTCGCCGAAGTGCTGAGCCCCCGCGAACGCGGCAAGTACATGGGCATCATGGGCGCCATCATGGCCGTTGCCACCGTCGGTGGCCCGCTCATCGGCGGCCTCTTCACCGACACCATCGGCTGGCGCTGGAACTTCTACGTCGCGGTCCCCGTGGCAATCGTCGCGATCCTGATGCTGCAGTTCACCCTGAACCTGCCGGCTCCCGGTCGCAAGATCAAGATCGACTACGCCGGTGCCGTGCTCCTGTCTGCCGGCTTCTCGAGCCTGCTCATCTGGGTCACCCTCGCCGGCACCTCATTCGAGTGGCTGTCGTGGCAGAGCTATCTGATGGTTGGTGCGGGCATCGTCATTCTTCTTGCCGCAATCATCGTGGAGCTGAAGGTTGAGGAGCCCCTGGTTCCGCTCACCCTCTTCAAGAACCGCACCTTCACCATGTCCGTCATCGCGAGCGTCGCGGTCGGCATAGGTATGTTCGCTACGGCCGTCTACCTCGGCCAGTACATGCAGATCGCTCGCGGGCGCAGCGTGATCGAGTCGAGCCTGCTCACCATGCCGATGATGCTCGGTGTGCTCGGATCATCAACCGTGGTGGGCCAACTCATCATCCGCCGCGGCAAGTGGAAGTCCTACGTCGTCGCCGGAGCAATCGCGCTGCTCGTCGGCCTCGTGCTCATGGCACAAATGCGTTCAGACACATCATTCTGGTATATCGGCGTCTCCATGTTTGTGCTCGGCTGCGGCGTCGGCATGACGATGCAGAACCTCGTGCTCGTGGTGCAGAACACGGTCAACCCCAACCAGATGGGGGCCGCCTCGAGTGCGGTCACGTTCTTCCGCACGCTCGGCGGTAGCGCCGGCATGTCCGTCATGGGCACCGTGCTCGCATACCGCGTCACCGAATACCTGTCTGAAGCGTTCGCGAAGCTGCAGCTGACCAACCCCGAAGCGCTTGAGGGCAGCGAGGCGCTGCTCACGGGATCGATTCCGAACACCTCAACCCTCACGCCCGCTCTCCGAGCGGCCGTTGAAGATGCCTACGGTCACGCCATCGGCGACGTGTTCTTGATTGCTGCGCCCATCGCGCTCATCGCCATCATTGCTGCGGCATTCCTGCCAAACATTCCGCTGAGCACGCAGAACAACGCTCAGCGTCGCGCATCAAAGACGTCGCTCAACACCGGCCAAATTGAGGTCGTTGACCTCGGGGAGCTCGGTGAGATCGATGAGATCGGTGAGATCGGTGACGCAACCGATGACTTCCCTGCCGAGAAAGCGCGAGTGCAATCGTGAATGAGAGCGCACGGGACGACCTGATCCCAGAGATCATCAGCGAGTTTTCGCAGGCATTCGCCGCGGCGCGCAGCCGGTGGACGAGGTACGCCGAAGAGGCACACCCCGACCTGCGGGGGCCTGCGTTCTTGCTCCTGCAGACGATCCAGCGCCATGAGCCAATCACGGCCACGGGCCTCGCCAGCATGTTGGGGCAAGACAAGGCGATCATCAGCCGCCAGATCGCGACCCTTCGCGAGCTGGGGCTGATCGATGCGACGCCATCTGAACAAGATAAGCGGGTCACCCTGCTCTCGACCAACGCCGCGTCACAGGAGGCGTTTGCGGGCCTCCAGGCCTACACTGCCGACGCCTACCGT
>JAAZFP010000023.1 GCA_012511645.1 Microbacteriaceae bacterium | reverse complement strand
TGGCAGAACGCTCAGCGTTCTGGCCCGCAGGTGCCAAAGTCACGCGCAGACGCTCTCTGGAAGCGCTTCCGCACCGCACGACAGAGTTTTGACTCGGCGCGACGCGCCCATTTTGCTCAGCTTGACTCGAGCAACAAAGAGGTCAAACAGCGCAAAGAACGGCTCATTGAGCAGGCTGAAGCACTCGCACCCAAGGGTGTCGAAGGCATTCCTGCGTATCGACGGTTGCTCGATGAGTGGAAGCAGTCGGGTCGCGCCAGCAGAAAGTTGGACGATCAACTCTGGGCCCGATTCAAGGCGGCCGGGGATGTGCTGTACGAAGCCAAAGCTGCCGAAGCTGCGCAAACCAATGAAGAGTATGCAGCCAACCTCGAGCAGAAGGAAGCGCTCCTCACTGAGTTTGCCGACGCAATTCTTGCTGACAAAGATCGCGCCTCTGCCCGCAAACGACTCACGAGTCTGCAATTGAAATGGGACGAGATTGAGCGCGTTCCTCGTGAGTCAGTACGCGAAAACGAGAGTCGGCTCCGTGCTGTCGAAGATCATGTAAAGCAGCTCGAAGACGATCACTGGCGCAAGACGAACCCAGAAACGAAAGCACGCAGCGACGGGCTCCGAGGCCAGTTGGAGGCCTCGATTGCCGAGCTTGAGCAAGAAATTGCTTCTGCGAAAGACGCGAAGACCAAAGCAGCGGCCGAGGCAACACTCGCCACGCAGCGGTCATGGCTTGACGCACTCGGCGACTAGGTTATCCACAGACACTGAACTGCGCGAGGCACTCGCCAGGTTGTTGCGTCACGATAGGGTGATGAAGCAACTTTCGCGCAAGGCTCCGCTCAGCATCCGTGCCAGCTCGCTCCCCCTTCCTCCTCGTCTCGATCAGTTGCCGGCTGCGGTGAGGTCATCGATGCTGCGTCGAGGCAGCATCGTCAAGTGTGGACCCGGGTATCGGGGAATTGGTTGGCCCGACTGCGATACCGTTCGCATCACTTCGCTCGCGCCGTGGCTTGTCAACGGAAGAATTGCCTCGCACCTCACCGCAGCGTGGGTCTGGGGGTGCGCACTGTCACCGGGCGAACTACTCAGCATTTCCATCGACGCGGGCCGGCATCCACGAAACTACGCTGATCCTCACTCACGCACCTACCAGCTTCGGCTTACCCCCTCAGAAGTCACATGCGTCGCTGCGTTGCCAGTCACCACACCTCTCCGCACCGCATATGACCTCCTGCATTCGCCAGGCGACTTCAGCTGCGCTGAGTCACTTGCCTGCAAACTTTTGCTGACCTGCGCCGCGGGAGCCACTGAGGAGTTGCGACAGCGGTTGCTCACTGAGAGGCGCCCTCACAGCGTCCTCGCGAAACAGCGCGCCGATTGGTTGTTCTAAGGTCTGACACGCTCCCCCACCCATTCATTCGATGTGCGAGTCGTAGACTCATCTCAGAACCATCAACGGAGAGGGATCCATGTCACGCACCATGCCGTTAGCCGAGAATCGTGAACAGACCGATGTGCTCGTGATTGGCGCAGGACTCGCAGGGCTCGTTGCGGCGGCGGAGGCACTCGATGCTGGCCGCAGCGTGATGGTGCTCGACCAAGAGAACGAGGCCAATCTCGGCGGACAAGCATGGTGGTCGTTCGGTGGGCTCTTTCTGATTGACTCACCAGAGCAGCGTCGTCTGGGCATTCGGGATAGCCTCGAACTCGCAAGGGGCGATTGGCTAGCAACCGCTGGCTTCGATCGCGATACCGACGTCTGGGGTCGGCAGTGGGCCGAAGCCTACCTCGATTTTGCCGCGGGATAGAAGCGTGCTTGGTTGCGAGAACGTGGCGTGGGCTTCTTTCCCGTCGTTGGATGGGCGGAGCGGGGCGGTTCGACGGCCTCCGGGCACGGCAATAGTGTCCCCCGCTTTCACATCACATGGGGCACTGGGCCAGGGTTGGTTCATCCTTTTGCGAGCCGGCTCCGTCGTGGCATCGCGGAGGGCCAAGCAAGATATCGGCCACGCCACCGAGTCACGGCTCTCGCTACCGCAGAAGGCCGCGTCGTTGGAGCGCACGGTGAAGTGCTCGCAGAAGACAACGCTCCACGCGGTGTCGCTTCTCATCGAAACGCGCTGGGCACGTTTCACGTCGAAGCCGGTGCGGTTATCGTTGCGAGTGGAGGCATCGGAGGCAACCACGAGCTCGTGCGTGAGAACTGGCCCGACCGGCTGCCGCCGGCGCCGAAAGAGATGCTCAGCGGAGTACCCGCCCACGTCGACGGGCTCATGCTGAAAATCGCGGAGGATGCTGGCGCAACCCTGGTGAACACCGATCGCATGTGGCACTACACCGAGGGCATCACGAATCACAGTCCGGTGTGGCCAGCTCACGGCATTCGAATCTTGCCGGGGCCGTCGTCACTCTGGCTCGATGCAACCGGCAAACGAATGCCGCCACCAGCGCTTCCAGGGTTCGATACTCTCGGCACGTTGGACCAGATACTCAAGACGGGCTATGACCACAGTTGGTTCATTTTGACTCAGCGCATCATCGAGAAAGAATTCGCACTGTCAGGCAGCGAACAGAACCCTGATCTGACCGGCAAGTCGATCCGCGAGCTTCTCAAGCAACGTCTCGGCTCGGGTGCGCCCGGACCGGTGCAGGCGTTCATTGACCGGGGGGTCGATTTTCTCCATGCCACGGACCTCGATTCACTCATTTCTCAGATGCAGGCGAACACCGATGCGCCGTTAAACGGCGATGCCGTCAGACAAGCCGTGTATCAGCGCGACTCCGCATACGACAACAAATTTACGAAAGACCTCCAACTCGCGGCAATCCGTGACGCTCGTCACTACGTCGGCGACAAGCTCATTCGGGTGGCACCCCCTCACCGTCTTCTCGAGCCGAAAGCCGGGCCGCTGTACGCTGTGAAACTTCATGTGCTGACCCGAAAGAGCCTCGGGGGAATCCAGACCGACCTTCAGGGGCGGGTGATCGGCAATGATGGTGCACCAATTCCTGGCCTCTTTAGCGCAGGCGAAGTCTCTGGGTTCGGAGGCGGCGGCATTCATGGCTACCGTGCCCTCGAAGGAACATTCGTTGGCGGCTGCATCTTCAGTGGGCGCACCGCCGGTCGCGCGGCAGCTGAACACACCGAAGGCTAAGCGGGTTCGCAGAGAAGCAGTGAACCGGCCGGAATCACAGAATGTGATGCTCTATGCCGCGTTCACCCGGTATGCGTCGTAGACGCCATCAATGCGCCGAACCGCGTTCAGTACGTGGTCGAGGTGCGTCGTGTTTGCCATCTCAAACACAAATCGACTAATCGCAAGGCGCGCGCTGGAGGTCGAAACTGATGCAGAGAGGATATTCACATGATGCTCCGAGAGAGCCTTCGTGATGTCGGAGAGCAAACCTGAACGGTCGAGTGCTTCAACCTGAATGTTGACGAGAAACACGCTCTTCGAAGTTGGAGCCCACTCAACATTGACGAGTCGTTCACCCTGCGAAGAGAGCGCCTGGAAGTTTGAGCAGTCAGTGCGGTGCACTGAGACACCCTGCCCCTTCGTGATGAAGCCGCGAATTTCATCCCCCGGAACCGGTGTGCAACATTTTGCGAGTTTCACCAGAACATCGCTCGCACCGGTGACGACAACCCCGGTGTGAGAATCATGCTTGCCGGTGCGTGCCGGTGCCGCAGAAATCAGTGGCGAATCATCCGACTCGGTTGTTGCCGAATCGCTTTCCAGCAGCGCTGCGATCTTTTCAATAACGGACTGGGCCGACACATGGCCCTCACCAATGCCCGCAAGAAGGCCGGCAACGTCCACATAGCGAAGCTGCAGCGCGACCTGCTGAATAGCTTCGGAATTCATCAGCTGATGCAGCGGGAGATTCTGCTTGCGCAAAGCCTTGGTGAGTTCGGCTTTGCCAAGCTCAACCGCCTCTTCTCGTCGCTCCTTGGTAAACCACTGCCGAATCTTGTTCTGAGCACGCTTGCTTTTGACAAAATTCAGCCAGTCATTATTTGGGCCAGCATTCGGCGCCTTCGAAGTGAACACCTCGACAACATCACCATTGTGCAAGGCAGTCTCCAGCGGGACGAGGCGGCCATTCACCCTCGCGCCCATCGTCTTGTGCCCGACCTCGGTGTGCACTGCATACGCGAAGTCAACAGGTGTACCGCCCTCGGGGAGCCCGATCACCCTTCCCTTCGGGGTGAAGACATACACTTCCTTTGCACCGATTTCAAAGCGCAGCGCATCCAGAAACTCGCTCGGATCCTCGGTCTCAGCCTGCCAGTCGCTAATGTGGGCCAGCCAAGCCATGTCATTCGAAGCCGCCGCACCCGCACTGCCCTGCTTATACTTCCAGTGCGCAGCAACACCATACTCAGCACGCTGATGCATTTCATTCGTGCGGATCTGAATCTCCACCGCCCGACCATCAGGCCCAATGACCGTGGTGTGCAGTGACTGGTAGAGGTTGAACTTTGGAGTCGCGATGTAATCTTTGAACCTGCCGGGAATCGGTGTCCAGCGCGCATGCACGGCACCCAGTACCCCATAACAGTCTCGGATGGAGTGCACCAACACCCGAATGCCAACGAGATCATAGATGTCATCAAAGTCTCGTCCACGAACCACCATCTTTTGGTAGATCGAGTACAGCTCCTTTGGTCGCCCCGTTACCTGGCCCCTGATCTTCGCCTCGCGAAGATCACTCTCAATCGACCGAATGACGACACTCACCAGTTCTTCCCGCATGGGGTTGCGCTGCGATACGAGGTTCTCGATCTCTGCATACAGCTTCGGTTTCAACACCGCGAACGAGAGATCTTCCAGTTCTGTCTTCATTGACTGAATGCCGAGACGATGCGCAAGGGGCGCATAAATCTCGAGGGTTTCTTGCGCCTTACGCCGAGCAGAATCGGCGCCCACAAAGCCCCAGGTGCGCGCGTTGTGGAGGCGATCTGCCAGCTTTATCACGAGCACGCGGATGTCTTTTGACATCGCAACAACCATCTTGCGCACGGTCTCTGCCTGCGCAGAGTCACCATATTTGACCTTGTCGAGCTTCGTGACGCCGTCGACGAGCATCGCGATCTCATCACCAAATTCTGCCCGCAATTGATCAAGGGAGTAGTCGGTGTCTTCAACCGTGTCATGGAGAAGTGCTGCGGCGACGACAACGGGTGATACCCCGAGCTCGGCAAGAATCTGTGCCACCGCAATCGGGTGGGTAATGTACGGTTCACCACTCCGGCGTTTTTGGCTGCGGTGTGCCCGCTCGGCCACCGTGTAGGCTCGCTCAATCACCGAGAGGTCAGCACGTGGCCAGCTTGCACGCACCGTGCGAATAAGTTGATCAACCGCTCCCGGTGAAACACTCCGGGCAAACAATCTTGGAACAAGCCGTTTTCGGGCGCCCGGTGGAGAGATGTCGTTGCTTGTCACGGCCACCTCCTGCACTCCGGTGATAGAACGCTACACCAACGGCCCCTCAGTTGACGAACTGGACCGTGCTTCTCTAGGCCCGAAGCGTCGACTCCTCATCAGCACCAGCGTTCGCAGAGTGATCGTCGCGCGCACGAGCTTTGAGCACGCGAGCTTCCTGCTTCTGTATTGCTGGTTCCTTTTGACGCAGTTGTGCGTAAGCCGGAGCCGCGATGAAGATCGTGGAATAGGCGCCGACAAGGATACCGATGAACAGGGCAAGCGCGATATCACGCAGCGTGCCGGCGCCGAGTACGAAGGCTCCGATAAACAGGATCGATCCCACCGGAAGCAGCGCCACGACCGACGTATTGATCGAGCGGACAAGCGTCTGGTTCACTGCAAGGTTTACTGATTGAGAGAACGTTCGGCGATCATTCAGTTCGCCCGGAGCGGTGTTCTCACGAATCTTGTCGAACACCACCACGGTGTCGTAGAGCGAATAGCCAAGAATGGTGAGGAAACCGATCACTGCAGCCGGAGTAATCTCGAATCCCGAAATTCCGTAAATTCCCGCGGTGATAATGAGGTCGTGAAATAACGCAATCAGTGCCGCGAGTGACATCTTCCAGGTGCGGAAGTAAAGAGCCATGACCAATGCAGCGAACACGATAAACACGACGAGCGCGAGCAGCGCTTGCCGAGTGATGTCCTGCCCCCAGAGCGCGCCGATGTACGAGGCAGTAACCTCTGTCTCTTCAACGCCGTATGCCTCTGCCAGTACAGCGTGCAGCTCGCGTGACTGCGTGTCCTCGAGCTGCTCGGTCTGCACGCGGATATCTGTTTGTCCGATCAATGAAATGCGCGGAGCCGAGCCTGGAAGCACTTCCTCGACCGCGGCCGCTGCAATCGACTGATCGCGCTCGCCCTCTGCCACATGCACTTGGAACTGACTGCCACCAGTGAACTCGATGCCGAGTGTAAATCCTCCGCGGAGGAATGGCCCGACGATCGCAATGATGATCATCACGGCCGCAATGGTGTACCAGGTCTTTCGACGACCAACGAAGTCAATCGACTTCTCTCCGGTGTAGAGCGCGTTGCCAAACTCGGCAAATGAACGGCGAGCCATGTCAGCTCTCCTTTCCGGTTGAAGCGCTTTCGGCAGCTTTACGCTCTGCAATCGTCTGGCGCTTTTCAGCCTCGCGCTGCGAGCCCTTGTTCTTCTTGCCCGCACCGCGGTTCGTAATCACTGGCTCACGGAAACGAGCCCTACCGCGATACACCGCGCCGAGTCGTTCAGGGTCAAGCCCCGAAAGGGGATGACCTTCGCTATAGAAACGCGTTCGCGAAAGCAACGTCACCATCGGGTGGGTGAAAAGCGCTACGACGATCACGTCGACGATGGTCGTAAGGCCCAGGGTGAACGCGAAACCTTGCACACTGCCCACAGCAAGCACAAAGAGAATAGCCGCGGCGAGAAAGTTAATACCGTCCGATGCAAGCACCGTGCGGAATGCCTTTTTCCACCCTTGTTCCACTGCACGATCAAGACTGAATCCGTCACGCAGCGCATCACGAATTCGCTCAAAGTACACAATGAAGGAGTCTGCCGTAAAGCCGACCGCCACAATGATGCCGGCAATACCCGCAAGCGACAAGCGGTATCCCTGCCGCCAGGAAAACAGTGTCAACAAGAGGTACGTCAAGACTCCTGCGATAGCGAGCGACATGATCGTCACCGATCCGAGCGCTCGGTATTGGAACATGGAGTAGACAACGACAAGCAGCAGGCCGATCAGACCCGCAATCAAACCTGCCGAGAGTTGATTGGTGCCGAGCGTTGCAGAAATGTCCTCCTGGCTCTGCACCGTGAAACCAATCGGCAGAGCGCCAAACTTCAGTTGATTCGCGAGGACCTGCGCGGAATCTTGTGTGAATGAACCACTGATTGAAGGCCTGCCATCAAGGATGAGCCCGTTCATCGTGGGAGCTGAAATAACCGTGCTGTCGAGTACGAACGCAAACATGTTTGCAGGCTCTGGCTGTCCGTACATGCGGGTGCTGATTGCTCCGAAGGTCTTCGTACCCTCATCGTTCAGAGTGATTTGCACGACCCACTGCCCCGTTGTCGCGCCGGTCGAAGTTGTGCCAATCTGCGCTACCGCATCGGTAATCGTCTCGCCGCCCATCTCGACTGGCCCGAGGATGTACTTGTAGACACCAAATTCATCGCAAGTAATCAGAGGCCGGTCTGTCGGAGACTCGCTCAGGCCCAGCGTCTCCTCGGCACTGCAAGAAAACTCATCGTATTGCGTGAAGAGTGCCTCAGTTACCCACGCCGAGTCATATGCAGTATCTGGAAGCGGGCTCGGGTCAATCGCATCTGATGCAGCTGCATCGTCGGTGAGCTCTGCGCCGTCGACAGTCTCTTCGGCGTCGGTGGAGTCAACCGGCTCACCTTCAGCCCCCTGACCTTCTCCTGTTGCTTCCTCTGTGTCAAGATCCTGCAACATTGGTCCACTGTTTGCACCGAAGTACAACACCGGTCGAAAATCAAGCTTTGCTGACGCCTCAATCCTCTGGAGAGTGGCCTCATCTGCTTTCCCAGGGATAGACACTGAAATATTCTGTGTGCCCTGGGTCGTAATCTCAGCTTCGCTCACACCAGAAGCGTCAACACGCTGACGAATGATCTCAACTGCCTGCTGCAGTTGCTCACCGCTCACCGACTGACCATCGCTCAGTTTCGGAGCAAGAATGATCTGCGTTCCGCCCTGAAGATCAAGGGCGAGCTTTGGCGTCCATGTCGCATCACTTCGCCATACGCCCAGTGCAATCAATCCGGTGATTGCAACAATCAAGACGAGCAATGCGGCAAGTGAGCGACGCGCTCGTTTGACGGCCGGTGCCTGCGCCACGGTGTACTTCCTAACTCCGAACCACGCGAAGCGTGGGTGTCAATTCTGCGCTCGAAACCGCGTTCGAGCGTGGCACCTAGGCCTTCGGTCGATCGTCCTGATCGGTGTCGTTGTTCTCTCCGTCGCCCGCCTGTCGCGAATCGGGAAGGTGCTCACCAAACTCTGGATCATCATCAGGTGCGACACTTGGCGCGTCATCCGCAACCTGGACTGGAGTCACCACCTGTCCCACCGCGTTTCTATGCACCACAATGGTTGACTCTCCGGTGCGGACCGTAAGGCGGTTGTCTTCGTCATCGATAGACACCACAGTGCCGAAAATACCCGACTGCAACATCACCTCGGCGCCCGGTTGCAGATTATTCTGCATTTCTTGGGCCGCCTGCTGACGCTTCTTGCCGTTGCGGAACATGAAGAAAATCAGCACGGCAATGAGGCCGAACATTACAAG
>JAAZFP010000254.1 GCA_012511645.1 Microbacteriaceae bacterium | reverse complement strand
CCACATGCATACGTTGCCTCATTCCTGAATGACTATATGGGAGATTTGGAACTCACAGCAAATCCGGGGCGGCATTGTCTGCACATTCGTGATGTGAAATGCTCAGATCCCACCAAATATATGCATTTCTGTAACGTTCCGGTATTCCGAGTCAGCTTTCTCAAGATCAGCGTGAATACTGGTACACATGGCAGTCTCGGCTCGTAGAATCTTCACGCGAGTCTTAGCGACGATTCTTTTGGTCGCGGTTATCGCTGCCGCGGTCGTGGCCTTCATTTTTCGTCAGGACTTGAGAGACCACATCGCAGCATCTCAGTTTGAGCCCACGGACGAGGTGGTTGCTCTGACGGAGCGCATCGACCTCGCTCCACGCGGACATCGCGTCTTCTGGGCGACACGCCCCACGCTCGACGCGAGCCAAACATTCAACGAGCAGTGCGCCCAGGTCGATCACATCGAAGAAGGTCACGTTCTCGGGTGTTACGTTGGCGGTCAAATTCACCTCTTTTACATCACCGATGAGCGGTTGAATGGGATCATCGAGGTGACCGCGGTGCATGAGCTGTTGCACGCAGGCTTCGCTCGCCTTGGGGATGAGCAGCGAGCAACCCTCGTGGCTCGGCTCAACGAACTCTATGCGGAGCTGAGTGAGGCTGACCCCGTGCTGGAAGAACGCATGCAGGTCTACCAAGGGCTGTCAAAGACCGCGTTTGCGAATGAGCTCCACTCAGTGCTTGGAACAGAAGTACGCGAGCTTCCGCTTTGGCTCGAGGAGCACTACGCGACCTGGTTAGAGGATCGCACTCTCATCGTTGACTACTTTGACGATTACCGTTCCGTGTTTGACGACCTCAAGCGACAGGCTGACGCGCTGCAGAATGAACTCGCTGCGCTCCGGGCCGACGTGGAGCAAAGAACTGCCGCATACGAAGCTGACGTTGAACGCTATAACTCAGAGTGGGCAGACTTCCTCCGGCGCAATGAGGCATTCGAATTTTCTGGCAACCCCGATGAGTTTTACCGCCTGCGCGACGACTTCTACGATCGAAGAGCCGTGCTCGGGCAAGAGCGTGAGCAACTGAACGCAGATATCGCACGCTATGAAGAGCTACGCACCCAGCTCATGGCGCTCAGCGAACTCAACCATGAACTGACACAGCAGCTCGACAGTGAACTCGCGCCACCAGCTGCATCCTTAGTGGAAGAAGTAGCGTGAGCACGGAGCAGCAAAATTTCGTGTAAGATCGTTCAGGTTGGCACCACGCAAGTGGAAGCCCACGGGCGTTTAGCGCAGCGGTAGCGCGCTTCCTTCACACGGAAGAGGTCACTGGTTCGATCCCAGTATCGCCCACTTCGATAATGTTCTACGGTTTACTGGATCTCACACCAGTGAGCCCACACACCTCACCAGTGACCCGCGGTCAGAGGCGACCGCGGCACATACGGCGCGCAAAGCGATGCTTTGCATCGAGCGCCTTGGTGCTAGTTCGATCCCAGTATCGCCCACTTCATAATGCTTAACGGTTTGCAGGATCAAACACCAGTGACCTCACGAAAACATCCACTCAGCGGCGTCGGCACAGTCGTGGTGCGGCAACCCTCGTGTGCACGGGGAGCGCCATATGCACGAGCGGCGGCTCGTCTCGTGCAATGTTTCTAAACTGTTCGGGCAAGTGCATGCGCAGTGACGCGATTTCAGCCCGATGCAAAGCCCAGGGTTCATGATGCACGCGATAGCGCCAGAGGGCTCCCCCGCGCTCTGCGAACATGTTCCAGCGCGCCGTCAGCCAGTGTTCAAGACGGGTCGCTGCAGCAATCGGCTCGCCTGCAACGACCGTCGCACTGAACTGCAGTTCTTGGCGCAAAGAGCGCTCTCGTGAGAACTCATACTCGTTCGTGACCTGCGTTGCTGAGTCGCCCCGAGCCAGATGACCTGACCAGGCTACTGATCCTTGTGAGTGCCGGTACGGCAGGCCAAGGAGCTGTGCGAGGCTCGTGAATGCCGCACTCGTGCACCACAGGTTCAAGAACCACACCCCACGGTTGCCCGCGTGGTCAACCACATACACTCGCGCATTGAGCTCGGGAAAGGATGCAGTCGAACCGAGGGCCGGAAGAGGTGGCGTGCGCACATCAGCCATGAGAAAGGGCACGATACCGAGCCACGTCTCACCCTCATGCTGGTCGACGGTAAGACCACGGGGCAGAAATGATTGCACGACTTCCGCATCCGCACGCCAGTGCAGAAAGGTCAGGTGATCCCAGGTTTGCGCGTTTACCGCGAGCAGAGGAGATCGCAGCGGCTGCTCCCGGATCGGCTCAGGATCGAAAGTGCGCGGCATTGTGCGAGCATAGCTGAGGCCCTACGCGACATCAACAGGTGACGTGCCCATCGCACCGGGCCCATCAATGTCTCAGGCGTTTGCGCAGAAGGTCGATTCGTTGCTGAAGTTGCGTCACACTCGCTTGGGCAACCGGTGGTCCTCCGCATACTCGCCGCAATTCTGCGTGCACCGCACCGTGCGGCTCGCCAGAGACCCTCGCATACATTCCGACGAGACTGTTGAGCAGGCGTCGTTGCTCACTGAGCGTGCGATGCAATGCTTCGGGCGCCTCCGACCGCTCGGGAGCGTGCTCAGTGATCCCCTGCTTCGCCGCTGATCGCCGGGCCTGACGCGCTTGACGCTGCTGCAGCAGGGCACGCACTTCATTCGGTTCAAGCACTCCGGGTAGACCAAGAAAGTCCAGTTCTTCCTCGCTCTCAACCTCGGCGTACCCACCAAACTCTGCCCCGTCAAATACCGCGCGGTCAAAATGCGCGTCTGAAGAAATAGCTTCGTAGTGGAACTCATGTTGCAGCTCTTCAGAAGCGCGATCTTCTTGCTCAGCTGCTGCGAGGAGCGCCGCTTCTGCGTCCCACATCTCTTCGGCGCTACCAGGCCCCTCAAGCACGTGGCCACGCTGTTTCTCAAGTTCGGCTGCCAGCTGCATAAGTGTGGGAACGTTTGGAATGAACACCGAGGCCACCTCACCCCGACGCCGTAAACGCACGAATCGTCCAATTGCCTGCGCAAAGAACAGGGGCGTTGAAGAACTCGTGGCATACACGCCAACAGCGAGCCGCGGCACATCCACCCCCTCGGATACCATTCGCACCGCGACCATCCACCGGCTTGTACCTGCCGAAAACTCGTCAATCCTCGCGCTGGCGCCCGCATCGTCTGAGAGAATCAGCGCAACTTCTTCACCAGTAATCTTGCGCAAGATCTCCGCATATGCCTTTGCTGCAGCATGGTCGGTCGCGATGACGAGCCCGCCAGCATCATGGATCTGGGTTCGTACCTCGGTCAATCGACGGTTCGCCGCGCTCAACACTTTGGCGATCCACTCCCCTGCAGGATCAAGTGCGGTGCGCCAGGCTTGCGAGGTGATATCTTTCGTGTTGCCCTCACCGAGCCGTGCCTGCATCTGTTCACCGGCCGACGTCTGCCAGCGCATTTCGCCCGCGTACACCATGAAGATAACGGGCCGCACGACACCATCAATGAGCGCGCGATCATAGCCATAGTCGTAGTCGGTGACCGAGACTTTGCTGCCATCGGGCTGCGGCGCGTACTCGACGAAGGGAATCATCGCATCGTCTGAGCGAAACGGTGTTCCCGTGAGCGACAGCCGGCGTGTCGCAGTGCCATACGCTTCGCGAATTGCGTCACCCCAGCTGAGTGAATCCCCACCGTGATGCACCTCGTCGAGGATCACGAGGGTGCGTTCTCTCTCAACCAGCATGCGATGCTGCACCGGTTTCTGCGCGACCTGCGCATACGTCACAACGACCCCGTGGAATCGTCGGCCATACGCGGTACCCTGACTGTTCGCGTAGCGGGGATTCAGATGGATACCAGCGCGTGCCGCAGCGTCGGCCCACTGCACCTTGAGGTGCTCGGTCGGCGCAACAACCACAATCTGCGAAACGACACGATTGGCACGAAGAATTGCAGCCAGCCTCAGCGCAAACGTCGTTTTCCCAGCACCTGGTGTTGCTGAAACGAGGAAATCACGGCTGTCTGCTGCAAGGTACCGATTGATCGCCTCTTCCTGCCACGCACGCAGTGAGCCTGCGGTGCCACGGGGCGCCCTCTCGGGGTAAATGGGGGGCAGGTGTTCTGCTGCACTCGTTCCAGGAACGTGCAAGGCAGACTCAGATTCCACCACGACGCTCTAGACTAGTCGGTGACGCTGAGTGTCATCGTGCTGAGGGGATGTCGTGTCAGAAGATCTCAAACAATTGCCGTGGTCGAGGTTTGTCGCAATCGGAGATTCGTTTACCGAGGGGGTTGGCGACCCCGAACCTGAAAGCCCCGGCGGTCTCCGCGGTTGGGCCGACCGCTTTGCCGATGTACTCGCAGACGTTGACGAGGGATTTTCTTACGCCAACTTAGCGATTCGCGGCAAGCTCATTCGACAGATCACCGAGGAACAGCTCGGGCCTGCACTCGATCTTCGCCCTGACTTGGTCAGCGTGTGTGCGGGCGGAAACGATGTGATTCGTCCGGGTGCCGATCCAGACGCAGTTGCATTGCAACTGGAATATCTGCTGCGCAAACTTCGCGAGTCAGGCGCCACAGTCATCGTGTTCACCGGAGTAGACGTCGCATTTCAACCCGTGTTTCGTTCGATGCGAGGCAAGGTTGCGATCTATAACGAGAACGTGCGCAAGGTTGCGCAACGTCATGACTGCATTGTGGCCGATCAGTGGGCCATCGAAGAGCTCCAAGATCCTCGCTATTGGGCTGACGACAGGTTGCACCTCAATGCGCTCGGTCACCACACCATTGCTGGGGTTGTGCTCGACACGTTAAACATTCCACACACTCTCGAGCCGCTTGATCCCCCTCCCCTGCCTCCTCGAAATTGGCGTACTGCTCGAAAGGATGATGTGGTGTGGGCCAAGGAGCATTTGGTTCCGTGGGTGATTCGCAGGATCAAGCATGTGTCGTCTGGTGATGACGTCGTCGCGAAACGGCCAGAGCCAGCACACCCGCGCACCATAGACTAGAGCCATGGCAAGCATCACAAAGCAGATCGCAGACACCGTTTCCAGCACCGGAGTGGGCGCCGCATACGGCGAGCCTGTCGAACTCGATGGCACGACCATCGTGCCGGTCGCAGTCTCAAGCTACGGCTTTGGGGCCAGTGACGGGTCAGCTGAGGGTGAGCCTCAGGGCGGCGGCGGCGGGGGCTGCGCGCTGCCGATTGGCGCATACGTTACCCGCGACGGCTACACACGCTTTGAGCCCAATCTCATTGCGCTGCTGGTAGTTGGAGTTCCATTCGTGTGTGTTGCAGGCCGAGCAATTGCTCGAGTGATCCGCGCACTGAAGCGCTAAACCACAGTCACGGCACTGAGCTCACACCGTTCCGGGCCACGCCCACGCGGTGCGCGGCAAGTGCCGCGGCTCAAACCGGTCGAGCATCATCGTCATTGTGACACACTCTCCCGGGGCTGCCAGGGAGAGTGACTGCGCAAGCACTGATCGAACCTGCGGTGCCGTCACGCCCTCTGCGGCAAGATCGTCAAGAGTGACCGCACCGTCTCGCTTCGCCAACCGAGCCCCAGTTGGACCGAGCACCAGCGGCACATGCGCATATTCCGGGTGCCGATAGCCAAGAAGGTTCATCAAGACGAGTTGACGAGCGGTAAGCGGGGCAAGGTCATCGCCACGAACCACCTGGTCGACCCCCATATGAGCATCATCGACGACCACAGCGAGGTTGTAGGCAACGGTTCCGTCACCCCGCTGAAGCACGAAGTCGTCAACCACACCCGACACTCGCCCGAGCATCACATCGTCGAACTGCACTGCAGATGGCACGAGCATGGCTTCTGGAACCTTCAGCCGCAACGACGGCAGGCGAGGTGCGATCCTTGCACGAGCAGCAGCTCGCTCGGACTCACTCAGGTCACGGCAGGTACCAGGATAGACGCCGGGCGGAGTATGTGGCGCGCGCACTGCCTCATGAATCTCTCGCCTCGTGCAAGTGCACTCATAGACCTGCCCGCGTTGTGACAGGAGTGTAATCGCGCCCTCATGGTCTGTGGTGCGCGATGTTTGCAGAACTGGTTCACCATCCCAGTCAAGCCCGATTGCACTGAGATCACGGAGTTGTCGGGATGCTGCCCCTGCGTCGCGATCGCGATCAATGTCCTCGATCCGCATGAAGAACTGGCGCCCAGTGGATCGTGCAAAAAGCCACGCCAACAGTGCAGTGCGCAGATTTCCCAGGTGCAAATCACCCGAAGGGCTCGGTGCGTATCGTCCGGCTCCTCGAAGTTCTGGTTCGGGGGTCATCTCTCAACACGTCTTGCATCTGCCGTATGCGGTCGAGGCTCTCGCTCCCCTATTTCTTGGCAAACGCGGCAATTCTTGCACGAGCTTCGTCGGTGCCGAGTGCAGTGCCGATGGTGACGGCTTCATCCTCAAGCGATTCAATGAGCGAACGACCAACCCCAGCCCGAACGATGCGCTTCGCCTGGCCCCGAGCCCACGCCGCATTGTCCGCGAGGAAACGTG
This sequence comes from Microbacteriaceae bacterium, assembly GCA_012511645.1. Lineage (GTDB taxonomy): Bacteria > Actinomycetota > Actinomycetes > Actinomycetales > Microbacteriaceae > Leucobacter. The sequence continues at coordinate 4,102 of JAAZFP010000254.1, read as the reverse complement.
CGAATTCTTCTGCCCTCACCAACACCTGGTCATCTGGCACGACCTCAGCGACAAGCCCCCAGTCGAGTGCCTCTGCCGCAGTCAGCATTCGATCCTGCAACACGAGTTGCAGTGCACGGCGCTCACCGACCGCGCGGGCGAGCAGCGCAGAAACCGTTAAATCGGGAGTGAGACCAATTTTTGCGTAGAGGCTGCCTATTTTTGAACTCTCACCGATGATGGCGTAGTCGCTGTTGAGCAGAATACCGAGGCCTCCCCCTGCGGTGGTGCCGTGCGCGGCGGCAACCACAGGAACATGTGACTCGATGAGCGCCAGTTGTCCACGATTAATCACTCGTGCCAGATCGGTCACGTTCTCGCCGCTAAAGCCGCCCTCGGCCATTGACTGTACGTCACCACCGGCGCAAAATGCACGGCCCTCCCCAGTTAACAGGATGACTCGAACGTCATCCCGCTCGATAATCTCTGTGGTGACTCGCTCCCATGCCTCAGCCATCTCTGCGCCAAACGCATTGAGTCGCCCAGGGTTATTGAGCGTAATCCGGGCGATTCCATCAGCAACTTCGCTGAGAACAATCTCGCTCATCGCGCTTCCCTCCACACCATTTCCAGACAACAAACCGATGCCTCGGTCACAGACTACCGTGACTGACGAGTAACTGAAACAGAGGCGCCCCATGTGAGTCCCCCTCGAAGATCTCTCGATGTGCACTGAGTTTTCACGAGGTCAGATGGACCGCATCGAAGACGCGGATGCACGCTTGTGGTTCAACGACCGCACAAAGTGAGAGGATCGATGTATGCGAATTCTCTCGATTCAAAGCTCAGTTTCCTACGGCCACGTTGGCAACTCGGCCGCGGTCTTCCCACTGCAGCGCCTCGGTCACGAGGTCATGCCGGTGTATACGGTTGTATTCTCAAATCACACTGGCTACGGGGACTGGGGCGGTCCGATGCTCACGGGCGAGAATGTCCGCTCGATTATTGTCGGAATTGACGCCCGTGGTGGTCTCAACGACGTTGAGCTCGTGCTGAGTGGCTATCAGGGTGGCGACGACATCGGCGACGCAATTCTTGATGCCGTCGCACTCGTGAAGCAGCGCAATCCCGGCGCAATCTATGCGTGCGACCCGGTACTGGGCAGCGCAACCTCGGGCTGTTTTGTCGCACCCGAGGTACAGTCCCTCATTCGTGACCGAGTCGTTCCGCAGGCTGACCTCATCACTCCGAACCAGTTCGAGTTGGGGTTCATCACTGGCACCGACCCGCACTCACTCGAGGAGACCCTGCAATCAGTTGATCAGGTGCGCGACATAGGCCCGTCGAGCGTGCTCGTGACGAGCGTGCTTCGCCCAGACCGACCAGAAGGCACCATTGAGATGCTGGCGGTGACCAACGATGGCGCCTGGATCGTGCAGACACCACACCTTCCTTTCAAGGCGAACGGATCGGGCGATGTCACCGCCGCCCTCTTTGGGGCACATCTGCGTTCAAGCAGTGACCCTGAGTTCGCACTCGCAAGAACCGCTTCAAGCGTGTTTGAACTCCTCGAGAACACTCTCAATTCCGGGCAGCGTGAATTGCAGCTCATTGAGTCGCAAGAGGCATACGTCACGCCAAAGTATTCATTCGACGCACAACGGGTACGTTGATGCCCGGGCGTTGGTCCGAGGTCGCTCGTTCAGTCGGCCTGCTCCAAGCAGACGGCGTGATGAGTCCGACCATTTTCACTGAGATGAGCGCCCTTGCCGTGGCCACGGACTCCGCAAACCTTGGTCAGGGCTTTCCCGACGAAGAGGGGCCCCTGTGGGTGCGGGAGATCGCAGTGCAAGCGATTCTTCAAGGCAGTAATCAGTATCCTCCGCTGCGCGGCATCGCCGCGCTACGCGAAGCAGTCTCAGCTCATCAGCACACACACTATGGAATCTCACTCAACCCCGACACTGAGGTACTCGTTACCGCGGGCGCCACCGAGGCTCTCACTGCAGCGATTCTCGCGCTCACCGGCACTGGTGATGAGGTCGTCACCCTCGAGCCGTTTTATGACTCCCATGCGGCGGCAATCGCAATGTCTGGTGCTACACACAAGACTGTACCCCTGATCCCTCAGGAAGACGGATTCCGCCTCGACCGCGATGCGCTCAGGGCGACGGTAAACGAGAAGACCCGAGTCATCCTCGTGAACACTCCCCATAATCCGACGGGTACCGTGCTTTCACACGAAGAACTCACCCTCATTGCGGAAGAGGCGGAACGATTCGACGCGATAGTGATCACCGATGAGGTGTACGAGCACCTGCTCTACGACGGCGCCACGCATGTTCCCTTCGCAACACTCGATGGCATGTTCGACCGCACACTCACCGTGTCGTCCGCAGGCAAGACGTTCTCCCTTACCGGGTGGAAGATCGGCTGGATCACGGGCCCAGCTCTCCTGCTCGAACGTGTGCTCGCGGTGAAGCAATATCTCACCTTTTCTGGTGGAGCGCCGTTTCAACCCGCGATTGCGCGCGCTCTCACCGATGGCGCCGAAGACATCGCAACCCTCCGACAGACGCTTGATCGCCGCAGGGCCTCATTAATCAAGTGGCTCACAGACGCTGGGTTTCACACGGTTCGACCCGAGGGCACCTATTTTGTGTGTGCTGACGCAAGCCCGTTTCTCTCATCCGAGATCACAGATGGGGCGGATTTCGCACGCTGGCTCCCCGGCGCTATCGGCGTTGCCTGCGTTCCCCTCTCCGCCTTTTGTCGGGAGGGATCAGCCACCGCAGAGTTGCTCAAGAACTGGGTACGTTTCACCTTCGTGAAAGACGATCGCACTCTCGAAACTGCTCGCGAGCGCCTGCTCGCTCTGCGCCCAAGCTGATTCCACGGAGGCGCGAAATCTTCAGAAATCAAAGCATCGCTTTGATCAGATTCTGTGTCGAGTCCCGAACTCAGAGAAACGAACAACGTGAGTGGGACTGTTCTCCTGCAACACAAACAAACTCCAGCACCTGGGCGAGTGTCTCGTATCGACACCTCCAGATCCGGCCTCTGGCCAACCTGCCCCGGAGTATGAAGCAAGTGAGCATAAGAGTCAAGATCGAGCCGTCAGGAAACCAGAAGCAGCAGAGATTATTGAGGCCTATCAGCGCGGTGAGTCGACCGGCAGTATCGCCAGGCGGCTCGGACGAAGTAGGAACTGTATCGGTGGTGTACTCAAACGAAACAACATACCAATGCGGACGTTCTCTCCCACTGAGGCTGTCGTTCGGCAGATGATCGACGCGTATGAGCTCGGACAGTCACTCGCCACGATTGGGAAACGCCATGAAGTCTCACCGACAACAGTCTCGCTACACTTGCGCAAGCATGGGGTGAGGATCCGAACACGTTAACGGCTCAGCCGATCAATGAGGTATAGATTTCTGACTGTGAACCGGCCAACTCGGCTTCCTTGCCCGCGGCGTGGAGGGCTTTTTCCTGATTATGCTCCGCAAAGGTTGGCCCCAAAAGTACGATCCCAGATAATAGATCTCTCATACTGCGTCGGCAAAATGGACTTCAAAGCCAAGAGATTGAAACTTCGCAGACATAGCTTCGACGTCAGCAATCTCTCCGGTCGAAACAATCACATCGAGTTCCGAACGAGCCCTTGAACACCCGACATAGAAAAGTTTGTAGGCCGAGAGGAGACCATCAATGGGAGAGGTCTTAAAAAGGCTCTTCGCGTTAGACACGTTCGGCCTCGCTAAGAACTTCGCATAGGCCTCCCCGTAAAGCTCGGCGAACAGTCGGGAAGAACTGAGAGTTTCAGAGATTCTGCTTGCGACGAGTACAGTGGCGTCGTTGTATGGCGCGTACTCAGGCGCCTTGAGCTTAGAGATATCCGCCCCAATTTCTTCAATTGCGCCTCTAAACTGCACGTCAACTGTGGCTAAGAACTCCTCTAGTTCCTGGAGGGTAAAAGCATACTTGGGCCAAAGTTCAAAGAGCCTCTTCATTCCAACCATCGGTGTGCTGTGGCTTGTTTCGGCGATGAAGATCACCTTGTCATGACCTTCGCCTTTAACATCATGTTGTGTTGAGCGTGTTGGGTTTAGCCGATACTCATGTG
>JAAZFP010000253.1 GCA_012511645.1 Microbacteriaceae bacterium | reverse complement strand
GAGCTCCAAGCCGTCGAGTACGAAGTGCTCCTCGGTGACGGGCACATATCGCGCCTCGACATCCCAGTCGTTGCAGAACTTCTCCCAGACAACCTGCACACCAGCCGACAGCACGAGGTTCGGCTTTTCGGTCGACTTGCCCTCAGCCTTGCGACGTTCCTGCCACAGGCGCTTCAGCGCCAGACCGCCGAGCATGCACGCCTCAGACGAACCGATCGTCGAGGTGCCAATGGTGTCGTTGGTGTCGGGTACGTTCCACAGGTCGGCGAGCATGCGCCAGCAGCGATCCTCGATCGCAGCCGTCGCGGGGTACTCGTCCTTGTCGATCATGTTCTTGTCGGCAGTCTCGTTGTAGAGCTTCTGCGCGTTGTCGTCCATCCATGTCGACACAAAGGTCGCGAGGTTGAGTCGCGAGTTGCCATCGAGCATGACCTCGTCGTGAATGATCTGGTAAGCGGTGTCACCGCTCATCATTTGCTGTGGCATTTCGAACTTCGGCAGGCTCGTGGCCTCACCCGGACGGGTGAAAATGGGGTTGACCTGCAACTGAGCAGAATCTGTCAGCTCGGTTGCGTGACGATAAATCTCAGACACTAGTAACTCTTTTCTCTCGGTTATCGTGGACGATGGACAAATCTTGGCGACGAACGAGTATCGACTTCTCTGGGTGTGATGCTCACACCCAGAGGTTGCGCACGGGGAACGATGGCACGACACATGGTGGTCGAAACCACTGACACGCTGACGTTGACGTGAACCACAGGCTCAGAATGGCGCGATGAGACGATGCGTAGCGGGTCTACCCTGACCGCTGCATTCCACGCACTGGTGCGTATTCGTATCACTCTCACCCCCCGCCTATCAGTTGGTGAAGCGTGCTACTGCGCCCCCACGCAGTGTTGCCATTTCACCCGGGATTCCGAGGATGAGGCAACTGGTGCTTCACCTTCCACTCTATCGATTTTCTGGCACTTTTTGTACGAATAGATGATTCTTGCGCCTGACCTCTTCGTGAACTCACCATGATCACTCTGACACTGTGACATCCTTGACCCCGTGGGCATTCTCAGCGGAATTCGACAGCGCCTGTCTGCCACCGACCCCGGCAGACAGCGACTCAACACTGCCACAGCGGTCTCTGTCGGTATCGCGCTCAGCGCACTCGCGTCGTGGGCCGTTGTGTCGCTGCTGCACGCGGATCACGCACTGCTGACCGTCGGCATTTTTCTTGCGATGCAGATGGGGCTTGTCGCAAAAGACAGCACCGCGAAAGGGCGTTGGGTCACCACCGCCTGGCTCGCCGTTCCCGCGATCGGTGCCGCCACTGCTGCCACGCTGCTGCACTCAGTGAAGTGGCAGCAACTCGTCCTGTTTGTGCTGATTGCCGGTGTGGGCACCTGGGTGCGCAGGTTTGGCCCGCGGGCGACCGCGATGGGTTTTGCGGCGTTCTTCGGATACTTTTTTGCGGTACTGCTCGGACTCACGCTCGTGCAGCTACCGTTCTTTGCGCTTGTCGTGCTGGGCGCTGCCGGTGCCCAAACCCTCATGCGGCTGCTGCTCAGCATCGAACGTCCGCTGCACCGCATCGAAGTGCTGCTGCAAGAGCTGCGGAGCGTGTCGGCTGCCGCGCTCAGCGCGGCTTCGCACGCACCCGAGCAGACACACGACGTGCGCCGGTGGCGACGCGAGCAGCAGCGCACGCTGCGTGACCGCCTGGCCCGTCTCGATGCGACGGCCTTTGCCATCGCCGATTGGCAACAGGAGTTCGATACACAACAGGTGCTGGGATGCGACCCGGTGTCTCTCTCAACCCTCGTGCTGGAAGTTCGCATGGATGTCGAGCACGTCTGCGCCGAGCTCGAGCAGGATCCTGAGTCGATGCAGGATGTCCAAGTGGCCGGTGCGCTGCACGATCTGCGAGTGGTGCTGCAACACACCACCGCACCTGCTGCCATCACCGAGGCGACGCAGCGCGCACGCGAACACTACGCGGCAATCGACTCGACGACCGCGCACCGCGCGCTGCTCGGAAGCATCACCAGAAGCAGCCTGGCCCACCAGCAGCTCAGATCGCTCACCACAGCGCCGGCCCACACACAGCCCGCTCTGGGCAAGCGCTCAGCGGCTTCACACTCGGCGCATGCAGCGGCGTCATCGACACCAACGGCAACGTCTGCGCCAGCACCGGCTACTCCGCACACCGAATCGGCCCGGTGGTGGCAGTGGCGGCAGTGGCGACCCACGACGAGACTTGCCCTACAAATCATGATCGCCGCAGCGCTTGCCACGATCGCGGGCGAAGCGATCTCTGCGAGCCGCTGGTATTGGGCGGTGCTGACCGCGTTCATCGTGTTCGTGGGCACGACGACCCGTGGAGATATTCTGACCCGGGCATATCGGCGCATTGCCGGCACCGTGGGCGGTCTCATTGTGGGGGTACTCGCGGTGTGGATCGCCCATGATCACAGACCCGCGCTCGTGATCATCTGTGTGGTTGCCGCCTTCGGCATGCAATACCTTGGCCCGGTACGCTATTTCTACAGCACATTTTTCATCAGCATCATGCTGGTGAGCCTGTACGGACTGCTCGGCGTGCTCGACACCCAGGTGCTCGAACTGCGCATCGACGAGACCGCGGTCGGCGCGATCATCGGCGTGCTGTGTGCCTACCTCATCTTCTCCGCAAACTCTCACCCCGCACTGCTCGGCACACTTGCGGCCTACTTCGCCGCGTTCCGCAGCCTCGCACAGAAATCACAGTCTGCCCTCACTGAGCACCCGAACGATAGAGCGGTGTTGGCAACGCTGCAGCATCTCGACGACGCGCTGCGTGATCTTGATAAGAAGGTGTCCGCGATGTCTGCTGCGGTGCTGATCTCCGGGAGAACCAGGCAAGAACCGAATGTTCACTTGCTGTACCTCTGCACGAGGGCATCGGCAGGGCTCGCACAATCAACGGTGGCGGCCACCAGATCAGATGGCCAGGCTGCGTTTCAGGACGATGCCGCAGTTGCCCTGCTCGAGGCGTTCGCGCACCTGGGCGACACTGCAGACAATGCCAACGCGTCGTTCACCACCCGGGTTCAACCCGTCCGGACCGATACCGTCATTCTTGATCTGCTCCCCCGCATCCCCTTTGGCACCGAGGCCCCACAGGTGTCGGTGGTCACCGACCTGTCGCGCATGAACTGGGTACTGCTGCAAATCATTCAGAAGAACAACGGATAAGCCTCAGCTCAATTCAGCCAAACGCGACCGGCAGCTGCAGATCCTGCACCCGATCCGAACCGGCGGTGTGATCTGCTCGCGTCGTGATCGCGCAGAGCACATGCTCACAGTGCAAGCCGTCCTGCGCCGGAGGCGGCACCAGCAATCTCACCTCGAAAGAGCCCGCCTCTGGGTCGTCATACCCTTTGGTCGCAAATGCCCGCCACGCCCAGGCATCGGTGATCCATGAGCTTGTCAGCGGCGTGTTCTCGCCCGCGGCATCGCCCTCCATCGCGCCTTCTGGAAGCCCACCGAGGCACGGGCCCGGCTTTTCTTCGGGAAGCGACGGGATCATGCAGATTGAGACATATATGCCGATCTCAGGGTCATAGCCACTGCCACGAACCACGAGTATCTCGCCCTCGCGCAGATCAGCAAGCTCGGCTGGGTCACCGTCTTCAGCGAACACTTCGAGGATGCGAGTTCGACCGTCAGCACCGGTTGCAGAGGTCGCCGCCACAAAGCCCTCGGGCACCTCGTGCCCAGAACCACCAGCGCTTTGGTGGGTCAGCATGGGCCACATCATCGCAACCGCTGCGGCGAGCAGCAGCAGCGCAGCAATCAGTACGCCGATCAGAATTCGGCGGGTGGCGCTTGAGCGAGGGTGACGGTCGTTCACGCGATCATTCTACGCTGACGGCGCACATCGACGGCTCGCCTGCGTGCTACGATTAGCCCCATACGTCTATATACGTCTTTTTGAGCAACACTGCCTCGCGTGAAGAAATTTCCGCGGGGCCCGAATGTGTAAGGGGGTCACGCATGGGGCGCGGCCGTCAGAAAGCAAAGCACACCAAGGTCGCACGGGAGCTGAAGTATTTCAGCCCGAATACCGACCTCAGTCAGCTCGAACGAGAGCTTGCGTCTGCTTCGTCAAATGATCCTTGGGCAGAATATGCCGACAAGTACAACGTCGATGACGAAGACGACGAACACTCCGACGACGAACACTAGCGTTCGACAGCGCGGCGCCATGCCTCCCTTGGCAGGGCGCCGTTTCGCGTGACCGCTGAATGCTCAGCGCTCGTTCGCGTCGCCGCTGAACACTAGTTCGCGAAGTCACCGACCAGACGAACGGCGCCGCCACGCACACCCTTCGCCTCACGTTCAAACCCTTCAAGGT
>JAAZFP010000252.1 GCA_012511645.1 Microbacteriaceae bacterium | reverse complement strand
GCGAGCGTCTGCGGTCGGTAATCGGCGTCTTCTCGCCAATCGCTGCGACCGTGCCCTGGCAGATCGAGCGCGAGGGCTGGCACATCGAGCGCCAGTGCGACGGGATCGTAGCCGTGCGCGTTCAAACCCATCCCGTGCACAAACACGACCTGCGGTGCGGCATCGGCGGCGTAGGAGAGCGCCGACACCTGTCGACCATCGCCTACCTCGGCAGTGACGCGCGTGATCAGCGGCAGCGGGCCAGAACGCCCGACTCGGGCCGCATCGCCCGCGAGAAACCGAAACTCGTCATGCAGATCAGTCATGCCACCAGAGCCTAGCGCCCCGGTGCACAATCGCGCATCGCTCAGCGAATGTATCCGCCATCACGCAGCCCGGCTTCGATCTCAAATCGATTCGTCAGTGGGTTTCTGCCTGACAACTGATAGAGGATGGGCAGGGCAAGCCCATAGCGTCGCCACTGCTCACGGTGCACCCGCTCGTGACGGAGCACCGCCTCGCTCACGTTCGTGTTGGTGAGATAGCAGGCGCCGACGCAACTTCCACCGCGCCCAAATGTCCACTTCGGCATGCCGGTGAACACCCATAACCCCTCCGCACGTCTGACGCGGCCGGTGCTCCAAACAAACCCCCAGAGCATGCCAACCGCGGTGGCGTAGAGGTATCCGAGCCGTGCGAACGGCCAGGGCCGGGGTGTCGGCTCGAGAGCATCATCCCTGTGGGTCTCACTCATGCGTGATCCTCCTGCGATGGCTCGGTCACAAAATCAATCAGCTGCTCGACCCGGCCCACGAGCGCAGGCTCGAGGTCACGATAGCTGCGCACCCGGCCCCGAATGCGAGCCCAGGCATCGGCGATATCCGCGGGCTCTTCAGCGGGCCACCCGAGCGCGCGGCAGATGCCGGTTTTCCACTCAAGTGATCTCGGAACCTCTGGCCATGCAGCAAGCCCGAGGCGCTCTGGCTTGACGGCTGCCCAGATATCGACATATGGGTGACCAAGCACGAGCACATGGGCGCTGAATGGCAGCGCCGCGATGCGTGCGGCGAGCCGCGACTCCTTGCTACCCGTCACCAGGTGATCGAGCAGCACCCCAGCCCTGCGATTGCCGCTTGGGCGAAACTCGGTCAGCACTTGCTCGAGATGATCGGCGCCGTCAAGTAACTCGACAACCACGCCCTCAACACGCAAATCGTCGCCCCACACCTGCTCAACGAGCTCGGCATCATGCCGACCCTCAACGAAGATGCGGCTCGGCATCGCGACCCGCGCTCGCGTCTCGCCCACAGCCACTGACCCCGATGCGGTGACCCGCAGCTTTGGCGCGCGAGTCGGGGGAGCCAGCGTCACCGGCACACCGTCAATCAGAAACCCGTCCCCGAGCGCGAACGATCTCACTTGGCCGCGACCATCTTCAAGCTGCACCATGCCGTCGCGCAGCGAGACGACCGCGCCACACCATTCGCTCTCCGTGTGTTCAACAACGAGGCCGCGTGAGAGCGTCACCTCACGCCGCTGCACCGGGCCGCGACGCTGTCTCATCGCCGCAACCGGATCGAAGTCATATCGCTCATCACGCACCACTTCAGGGTAACGGTGTTGGGCGACGCTTGGCTGAGTGAGGCACCGCGGGAACCGGGATCAGGGCGCCCGCGCGATAGGGTTTCTGGGTGACCACGTCAGAGCCCGAACAGCCCAAGAAACGCGGCCTGAGAGCGCTGCTCGTTGATGTGACGCCCCTGCGCCAGAGCCCCGCTTTTGCCAGGCTCTGGTGTGGCACCTCGATCGCGCAGATCGGAGCCCAGCTCACCATCGTTGCGGTCGGGCTGAACGTGTATGACCTCACGCAGTCAACCCTTGCCGTTTCGCTCGTCGCGCTGTGGGCGCTCGGGCCCATGCTCCTCGCCGGTTTTATCGGGGGAGCGCTCGCAGATCGATTCGATCGTCGACTCGTGAGCCTCGTCACTGCCATCATCGCGTGGGTGAGCGTGTGCACGATGACCGTGATCTCCTTTCTTGAGGTGAGTGTCACCTGGCCCTACTACGCGCTCGCCGCAGTGAACGCCGCGAGTTCCACGATCATGGGCGCAACGCGCGGCGCCATGCTGCCGCGCCTGTTGTCGACCCAGCTGTTGCCCGCAGCTGCCGCGCTCAACGGCATCACCATGGGTCTCGCGGTCACCCTTGGCCCCGCAATTGCGGGTGTCATGGTGGCAAGCGTAGGGTTCGCGTGGACGTACTTGCTCGACGCCGTGCTGTTTATCGGCGCGTTTGTGGGCATTCTGGGGCTGCCATCGATGCGGCCTGAAGGCACCCCGAGCGCGACTGGATTCGGTTCGGTCGTCGAGAGCATGCGGTTCTTGAAGACCGCGCCGAACGTGCGCGCCACCTTCGTGTTCGATCTGATCGCCATGACACTCGGCACGCCGCGCGTCGTATTTCCGGCAGCGGCTGCGCTCGTGCTTGGCGGCGGGGCGGTGACGGTCGGCATGCTTACGGCAGCATTTGCTATCGGCGCGCTGGTGAGTGGTCTGCTCTCTGGTCCGCTGGGATCGGTGCGCAGGCAGGGGCGTGCGGTGACCGGTGCGGTTGCCGTCTATGGCGCGTGCACTGCGGCATTCGGTGCGGTGCTGCTGGTTGCCGCCGCGACGCAGTCTGGCAGTGCGCCCGGCGAACCGGTGGTTGCAGCGCTCGTGCTCGCAGCGATCACGCTGGCCGGTGCCGGCGCGGCCGACAATGTGAGCGCGGTGTTTCGCACCACCATTCTGCAGGCCGCCGCACCCGACGAAGTTCGAGGCCGTATGCAGGGCCTGTTTTTTGTTGTCGTGGCAGGTGGCCCGCGCGTGGGTGACCTCGTCGCAGGCGCGCTGGCGACGCTCATCGCGCTGTGGGCACCCGCACTCATTGGCGGGTTGCTGATTGTCTCACTCATGCTGGTGCTGTGGCGCGTGTACGGTGGGTTCCAGCGCTATGACGCGCGAAACCCAACCCCGTAGAGTCGCGCCGGCTTCGTTGCTCGTGCGAACAGATGAGGAGTCACTGTGTCATCACCCGATTCGCCTGATGAGTTCGTGCTGGTGCGCCGAGTAGGCGCCGTCACCCATCTCACTCTCAATCGGCCGCGTGCGATCAACGCGCTGAACGTCGACATGGTGCGCACCGTGCGCGACGCCGTGCGCGCCGCTCAGAACGATGGCTCGCCAGCGATCGTGCTCGATGGTGCGGGTGAGCGAGGCTTCTGCGGTGGTGGCGATGTGAAAGCCATGGTTGCGGGCGGCGCGGCCGGAGGGCGGGCGTTTCTGAGCAATGAGTACCAGGCCGACTTTGCGGTGCACCGATCGACGGTGCCCGTGGTTGGGTTCATGGACGGAATCACCATGGGCGGGGGCATCGGCCTCACCTCCCATGCTGCGGTGCGCATCGTGACGGAGCGCTCACGGCTCGCAATGCCCGAAACTCGCATCGGCATCGTGCCCGATGTGGGGGGCAACCTGCTGCTCGCACAGGCACCCGGTCGCATCGGCGAGCTTCTCGCGATCACCTCAGGCAGCTTCGGCGCTGCCGACGCGATTGCGCTCGGATTCGCCGATCACTTCGTGCCGAGCGAACGGCTCAGCGAGCTGCGCGATGCGTTCTTCGCAGGATCGGCCGTTGCAGACGCGATTGAGCGTTGTGCGGAGCCAGCACCGGAATCGACCCTGTGTGCCGATCACGCCTGGTTCGATGCACTCGCCGACGAGGCGCTCGGGTCCGCCGAGCAGACCCTTGCTGACCCGGTCGCCGCAGCATCGCGGCTGCTCGCCGCGCTCGAAGGCTCCTCGCTCGACAGCGCGCGTGAGGTGGCGTCAACCGTGCGCAGCATGAGCCCCATGTCAGTCGTGGTGGCGCTCGCACAGCTCGCGCGCACACGGTTGGCGCAGCTTGATCTGGCGAGTGTGCTCGCCGATGACTATCGTGTGCTGGGCCGATTGTTTGAACGCACCGACTTCAGCGAGGGCGTGCGGGCACACCTCATCGAGCGCGATGGCGCGCCACTTTGGTCGCCGACCGTGATTGAAACGCTCGATCCGGACGCGGTGGCGGCGATTCTCGACCCCGTGCTGCGGGAGGATGAGTCGCCGCTGGCGCTGTGATCGGCTCTCCCGAAAACGGGCCTCGTGAGCTGCGCAGGAGCAGGAGGTGCGCGACTCCTACCCGCACGTCCGCGTCAGGCGCAACCCCCTGTGCTTCGCAGCAGTCGAGGCTAAGCTGACGACATGGCAAGCTACACGAGCGAATCAGCAGCGAAGCTCGACGGGTTTTTCATCGAACACCGAGCTGCAGAGCACCGGTTTGTGCTGCTGCATGATCAGGCATCCGCTGCGACAGAACCAGCAGCGCGTTCTGACGAGGCAGCACCGTCCCGCGAAGAAATCGGGCATGCCCGGTATCACTTGATCGGCGATGATGCGATTGACTTCAATGGCACCTTTGTCTCGCCGCCCTATCGTGGCACGGGGCTTTCAGAGCTGCTCGCACACCACATCGTGACCCACGAGGTGACGCAGGGGCGCCGCATGCAGGCGTCGTGCTGGTACATCGAGGAGTACCTCGCCAGGCACCCCGAGCTCACTTCCGATCGCGCATAAGATCGGCGAGGTCGCGCTGAATAAGCAGTTCGAGGCGGGCCTCACGCTCGCGCTGATACTCACTGCTCGACCCGCCAGCGTAGTAGGGGTGGGTTGCGCGCTCTTCGAGTGAGGAGCCGATCTCGTGCCACGCCGCCGTGCGGGCGCGTTCGGCAGTGGTGCGAAGGTAGTCGTCATCGTTCGCCCGTGAGGTCAATTCTTCGGCGACCCGCTCATACACTTCTTGGCGATGGCGAAGCGTGCGGTTATCGTCGCTGCCATAATCGTTCTCACTCCAGCTGCTGTAGCCGGTGTTACGAATCTCGTCTCGCATGCGCGAAATGTGTCGAGCATCTCGCTCGCGCTCAACTGCGAGCTCGGTCACCGATTCTCGCACCATTTCAATGATCTGCGCTTCGTCGTAATCGGCCTTCTTGCCCAGCGCATTCAAGATAATGTCGTTTTTCACGGTCATGCGGGTGGCAACGTCGGCGACCATGAGCCCCTGCTCAACAATCTCTTCCACCGGAGCCAGGTGCCTCTGCGGGAGTCGACGCTTGGGGCGCGCCGGGCGGCGTTTGCGTTTGAGCCAACCGAACATGGCACCCCTTCTGTGTCGCACGATGCGAGCGCACCACTCAAGTATCGCAAATGCTGGGTCACTCGGTGAGATGTGTCGACAGAATTCCGCGCAGTTCGTGCAGCGCAACATCGAACGAGGCATCGTCGAGGCTGCCTCCGGTGCCAATGATGAGGCCGTATTGCCCAGACGCTCCGCCGCTGTCGTGCCAGTATGCGCTCAGTGGCACCGCGCCGAGCGCAGCTGCTTCGACGAGCACCGCAGCCTCGGTCGCCGCTGACGAATGACCGAACTCGAGCACCGCGTGCAGCCCGCCGCTCATCGGTCTCACCCGCACCCCGGTGATGCCCTAGAGCCGTTCGACGACGAGCTCGCGGCGCACTGCATATCGGCGCCGCATGCGTGCCGTGTGCCTGCGAAGTTCGCCGCTTCGCAGGTATTCGGTGAGCGCGAGCTGCACGACCGCAGACACTGGGCCACCCAGATCGTGCCGCGCTGACTCGATGGCGGGTCGCAGCCTGGACGGTGCCAGCATGAACCCCGCTGACAGCGCCTGGGACACCGTCTTTGAAAAGGTGCCAAGCAGCACAACGCTGCCCTCCTCTGGGTCGTCGAGTGCCGCGAGCGCCGGCATCGGGCTGCCGGTGTGCCGCAACTCGCTGTCGTAGTCATCTTCGATCACCACCGCGCCCGACTGGTGCGCCCACTCGAGCAGTTGACGCCGCCTGGACAGCGGGAGTGACCCGCCCAAAGGATACTGATGGCTCGGTGTGACAAGCACGGCATCGAGCACCCCGTGTGGCAGTCGGGAGGTGACCAGCCCTTCTGCATCGACCGGCAGCGACACGATGGTTGCCCCGTGGCGTGCGGCTACTCGCCGCAACGAAGGGTAGCCCGGATCCTCGACACCCAGCGTGAGTGATCGGCCTCGTGTCGTGCCGAGGGCAGAAAGCACGAGGCCTAGCCCCTCGCGTGCGCCCGCCGTCACAATCACGTCTGTGGCCGCGCGTGCGGTGCCGCGCATGCGGCGCAGATGTTCGGCAATTTCTGCGCGCAACGCTGGATGGCCGAGATCGGGGGACTCGAGGTGGGCTTGCGCTGCTGCCAATCGCCACGCGGATCGCCAGGCCGCGGTGGTGACGGCACTCGTGTCAGGCAGTCCCGGGGTGAGCGGCCCAGGCACTTCGGCGCCGCTGTCTCTCGGAGCATCAGCGGATGCTGCGGCTTGCCAGTAGGGGGCCTCGTCGCGAGCGGCCACCTCACCGGATGACTGCGCGCGGTGCCCGTCGGACTCGGTGAGGGTGGAACGGTGGAGTTCAGGGTGCACGCGCGTCGGTCGGCCGTGGCCCGCGAGCAGGTACCCCTCGGCGATCAGTTGGGCGTAGGCTGCAACGACCACGCCGCGGGCGACCCCAAGCCGTGCCGCGAGCTCGCGAGACGCGGGCACCGCCTCGCCCGGCCGCAGTGCGTCGCGATCGATCGTGTCGCGCAATGATCCAGCGATCTGAGCGGTGAGCGGTTCGTCTGCTGAACGGTCAACGGT
>JAAZFP010000251.1 GCA_012511645.1 Microbacteriaceae bacterium | reverse complement strand
GCGCCCGTCTGCGACTGTCGATTCTGTCGAGCCCACCCGAGCTGCGGGAGTTTGACGAGAAAATTGCCTCGGTGCGAGCCGACAAAGAGAAGGCCATCGAAGATCAAGACTTCGAGAAGGCTGCCGCAAAGCGCGACGAAGAGAAGAAGCTGATCGGTGAGCGCCTGCGCCTTGAGAAGCAGTGGCGCAAGGGCGATGTCGAAACGACCGCTGAGGTTGATGAGGGGCTCATCGCTGAGGTGCTCGCTCAGGCAACCGGCATCCCGGTGTTCAAGCTGACCGAAGAAGAGACCGCACGTCTGCGGTTCATGGAAGAGGCCCTGCACCAGCGGGTCATCGGCCAAAACGAGGCGATTGCGGCTCTCGCAAAGACGATCCGTCGTCAGCGCGCGGGTCTCAAAGACCCCAAGCGCCCCTCGGGCTCGTTCATTTTTGCCGGCCCCACCGGTGTCGGCAAGACCGAGCTCGCCAAGGCGCTCGCCGAGTTCCTGTTTGACGACGAAGACGCGCTCATCTCGCTCGACATGAGTGAGTACGGTGAGAAGCACACGGTGTCGCGTCTGTTCGGTGCGCCCCCCGGGTTCGTGGGCTTTGAAGAGGGCGGCCAGCTCACCGAAAAGGTGCGCCGCAAGCCGTTCTCGGTGGTGCTCTTCGACGAGATCGAGAAGGCTCACCCCGACATCTTCAACTCGCTGCTGCAGGTGCTCGAAGAGGGTCGTCTCACCGACGGCCAGGGCCGCGTGGTCGACTTCAAGAACACGGTCATCATCATGACCACCAACCTCGGTTCATCGGCGATTGCCGGCGGTCCGGTCGGGTTCCAGGTCGAGGGCGACTCGCACGTCGGCTACGAAATGATGAAGGGCAAGGTCAACGAAGAGTTGAAGAAGCACTTCAAGCCTGAGTTCTTGAACCGTGTCGATGACACGATTGTGTTCCCGCAGCTGTCGAAGCCTGAGCTGCTGCAGATCGTCAACCTGTTCGTGAAGCGACTCGCCGATCGTCTGCTCGATCGCGACATTCGTATCGAGATCTCTGATGCGGCTCGCGAACGTCTCGCCGAGGTCGGTTATGACCCGACCCTCGGTGCGCGCCCGCTGCGTCGTGCAATGCAGAGCGAGATCGAAGATCGCCTGTCCGAGCGAATTCTGAACGCCGAGCTGCTGGCAGGGGACCTCGTGAAGGTTGACTTCGTCGATGGCGAGTTCGTGTTCGAGAGCACGGGCGCTGCGCGTATCGACTCGGGTGAGTCAGCGGCGGCTGCGGCTGCTGCGGTGGCATCGAGCGCGCCAACGACCGGCACTGTCGAGTAGCGTCGAACGACCGACACCAGTGATGAGGGGTGGCCACCGTGAGGTGGCTGCCCCTCACTCATGCGGTGCGGTGCACTTGAGCGGCAACAGCATGGCAGCAGTGTGTCAGCGCACGGACTCACCGGAGTAGGCTGGTGCGCATGTATGACGCTGCCCATGTGACCGTTCGACCCGCGCGCACCGCCGATGTCGCCGCTATTGAAGCGCTGATGGCTCCGCTTGTCGAACGTCGAATTTTGCTGGGCAAAGACCTCGTTGAGCTGTATGCGGCGGTGCCGCAGTTCATGGTCGCGGTCGACTCGAATGACCAGGTCATCGGCTACGGCGCGCTGCATGTGATGTGGGAGCACCTGGGCGAGGTTCGCACGCTTGGCGTTGACCAGAACTGGCTGGGTCGCGGCGTGGGCCACATTCTGCTCGATGCGCTCGAAGTCCATGCTCGCGAACTGGGGCTGTCACAGCTGTTCTGTCTCACCTTTGAGGTGGATTTCTTCACGCGGCACGGCTTTGAGGCGGTGGGCGAAGACGCGCAGCTGGTCCAGACCGAGGTGTATGCCGAACTGTTGCGCTCACACGATGAGGGTGTGGCAGAGTTTCTTGATCTTGCGCGCGTGAAACCGAACACACTCGGCAACACCCGCATGCTCAAGCGGCTCTAGCCGCCGCGAGACGGTACCCTGGCGGCGTGGGCACCCTGAAAGATCCTGTCGGACCAGAACAGAAGTCGGTCTATCGTCGCCGTCGGCTGCTGGTGCTCGTAGGGCTGCTCGCGGTGATTGCCGCGGTCGTGCTGATCATTGTCAAACCCGGATCGAGCGGTGGGGCTGCGCGCGCGCCAGAGGTGGCGTTGCCCGAAGAAATCGTTGCTGGTGAAAAGCCCAGCGATGAGCCGGTCGCCGATGAGCTGCAGCCGTGCCCGGTGGGTCAGCTGGAGGTCACCGCGCTCATCAATCAAGACAGTTTTGCTTCGGGCGAGCAGCCCCAGGTCGGTCTGCGGGTGCAGAATATCGGCGAGGCGGCGTGTCACGCTGACCTAGGAACCTCGACGATGAGCTTTCGCATCACCAGCGGCTCAGATGAGGTGTGGCGGTCAACCGACTGCCAGGAGAAGGCTGACTCGCGGCCCGTGATCCTCGAGCCAGGCGCGCCGCTCGAAACTGAGTTGCTGACCTGGGACCGCACGAGGAGCAGCACGGAAACCTGTAGCATCGCGCGCGACCAGGTGGGGGCTGGCGGGGCAACCTACCACCTGCACGCATCGATTGCTGGGGCCTCTTCGCAGAGCACTGCGCCGTTCCTGTTGTATTGATTTCACCCCGCAACGGTGAGAGCACATCGCGAGTGATCGACGTGATGTGACAGGGATCGATGCCGACGCGCTCGCGCAGATTTCCGCGTCAGCAGGCGACACATGGAACTTCTTCTTGTTATAGTTGAACTATAACTATTGGAGGGAGGTGGCATGGTGCTGGTGACGATTGACGCGCTCAGTGATCGGCCGATCTATGAGCAGATCGCTGATGCGGTTCGGTTCGCGATCGGCGCGGGCTCGCTGCTGGCTGGCGAGAAGCTGCCCCCCGCCGACGATGTGGCAACCGGGCTCGGGGTCAATAAGCACACCGTGTTGCGCGCCTATCAGCTGCTGCGCGATGACGGTCTTGTCGATCTGCGGCGCGGTCGCGGCGCGGTCGTTACCGGCGCGGG
>JAAZFP010000250.1 GCA_012511645.1 Microbacteriaceae bacterium | reverse complement strand
GGCGATCAGCGTCTTCGCGACGCTGCTCGGCACCGTGATCGGGCTCGTCATGGCGCTGATCAAAATGGCCCGCATTCCGGTGCTCAGCCAGGTCAGTGCCGTGATTGTGTCGTATCTGCGCGGCACGCCGATCCTCGTGCAGCTGCTGCTCAACGTGAACGCGGTGCCCATCGCGATTCTCTACATCAATTATGAGTTTGGCACCGACATCCAGGTGACGGCGCTCTCACCGTTCTTGGTGGCGGGGCTCACGTTCGCGCTGAACGAGGCGGCCTACAGCTCCGAGTCGATTCGCGCGGCGCTGCTCGCGGTCGACCGGCGATATATCGAAGCGGCGCAGTCGCTCGGCATGACGTCGTGGCAGACGCTCCGGCGCGTGACGATTCCGGTGGCGTCGGTCATCGCGTTCCCCACGCTCGTCAACCACTTCATCGGCATGCTGAAGGCGTCATCGCTCGCCTTTGTCGTGTCCATGGTTGAGGTGACCGCATGATCGCGGTCGCGAATCTCAGCAAGCGCTTCGGTGAGCGCGTCATTCTTGACGACCTCTCGCTCGAGTTCGAACGGGGTGCCGTGACCGGCATCGTCGGTAGCTCGGGTGCGGGCAAGTCGACGCTGCTGCGCTGCCTCGATTTTCTCGAGCGGCCAGACCGGGGCACCGTCACCATCGGCGACCTCACGGTCGATGCCGAGCGAGCGACGAAACGCGAGGTGCACGCGCTGCGCCGACGCACGGCCATGGTGTTTCAGCAGTTTCACCTGTTCTCGCGCAAGACTGCGCTTGAAAATGTGGCCGAGGGGCTGCGTATTGTGAGCGGGCGGTCCAGACGCGATGCGGAGCACGAGGCGCTGACGCACCTCGACCGGGTCGGCCTCGCCTCGCACGCGAGTCATTACCCGGCGCAGCTGTCTGGCGGGCAGCAGCAGCGGGTTGGCATCGCGCGCGCCCTCGCCATGCAGCCCGAGGTGCTGCTGCTCGACGAACCGACAAGCGCGCTCGATCCCGAGCTCGTCGGCGAGGTGCTTGCGACGGTGCGCAGCATCGCTGAGGCGGGGCAGACGATGATCCTCGTGTCTCACGAGATGCACTTTGTGAGGCAGGTCGCGAGCCGCGTGCTGTTTCTTGAGCACGGCCGCGTGCTCGATGACGCGACCCCCACCGAGTTCTTTGGTGCTGATGCGAGCCCGCGTGCGCGCGAGTTTTTGCGCGAGTATCACCTTGCCCGCGGCAACCCCGAATACCAGATTTAACGAACGAACCAGCGGCCCTTGCCGGGCCCACACCCCAGGAGAATATGTGACTAGCATCGGCTTCATTCACCTCGTACCATTCGACCGAAACGACCCCCGCAAGGGTCACGATGAGGGCGTCGAGCTCTTTGAGTATGCCGAGCAGCTCGGCCTCGACAGCGGCTGGGTGCGCACCCGCCACCTGCAGCACGGCCTCTCGTCGCCCGCCGTGTTCTTCGGCGCGGTGTCGCAGCGCACCACGCGCATCGGGCTCGGCAACGCGGTCATCCCCGTGGGTTTTGAGAATCCGTTTCGTCTTGCTGAGGATCTCGGCACCGCCGATGTGCTGAGCGGCGGACGGCTGCTGCCAGGCCTCAGTGTGCACGGCCCCGGCTACGACGACGTGCTGAACGATCTCGTCTTTGACAGCGGCTGGCGCGAGGAGGACTACACCTACGGGCGCATCGAGCGGCTGCGCACGCTGCTGGCGGGCACGGCGATCCGCGAGATTCCCGAATATCAGGGGGTCGGCGGCGACTTCGCAAGCGACCGGGTTGAACCGCACAGCCCCGGTCTGAGTGACAGGCTCTGGTATGGCGGAGGCTC
>JAAZFP010000249.1 GCA_012511645.1 Microbacteriaceae bacterium | reverse complement strand
CCGAAACCTTCGACATCGCGGGTGTGACGCAGCTGAATGAGGGAATCACCCCGAAGACAGTGAAGGTCACTGCCACGAAGCAGAACGGCGAGGTCATCGAGTTTGATGCAGTCGTTCGCATCGATACGCCTGGTGAGGCCGACTACTACCGCAACGGCGGCATCCTGCAGTACGTGCTGCGTGAACTTGCCGGTAGTTAAGAACCTTGAGTATAGCTCCATGTGGTGCAGTAAAAGCAACCTCGTTGTTACAGGTTAGACCACAATAGAGCTACGCACGCAGAAGACCCCCGAACCTAGAAATTAGGAACGGGGGTCTTTTGCGTGGGTGCGAGAAACTGTCGGCAAGGATATTGGCGTCGGAAGGTCGCGGACAACTGTGTCGTGCAGAAACGACGTTGAGACGGTCATCCGTATGGCTCCTGCCACCTCCATTTCGTCTGCTGCGTCTTCGAACTGCGTTTCGATAACCTCCCTGATCGCATCGATCCGTTCGAAACCTTCAGCCCGGCTAAGCCCATAGAGCGGGGCAAGACGCCCCAGCGCTGCGAGGTTCGCAAGTTTCTCCTGCTGGTTTCCGTACGCCAGTGTTTGAGTGGCTTCAGCACCCTCTCGGCGGGCTCCCGGCGCGAGGTCGTACGCCGGGGTGAGCGTGAGGGTCGTGCCGTCCCAGAAAGCAGCATGGTTGCGGAGATGGTCGTCACTGTTGGAGATCATCATATTGAATGCGATTCGTGCGAACAGTTCTGGCCCAACCTGATCTGGCGAATCGGAAAGGTCTTGCACTTTCTCGAGAAGCTCCGGGTAGCTGGAATACCGGGACTCCATCTCATCGCGCCCAGTGAGGGTAAGCCCAGAGATGATGGCTCGACGAGACCCATCTGGCTCGCGGTCGAAGCGTTCCGAAATGAGTGCATACCGACCGCCGATGCGCAGCGAAGAGACCGGAGCGGTATCGATCCCAGCGCGCCCTGCGAGGTTTGAGGCAATCGCCTCTGCCTCTACGGTAGGAAACACGTCAGTGCTGACTGAGAACTTCACCAGAGACGGGCGACCGTCTAGTTTTGTAAGTGCTTTCGGCCGAGCGCCACCAATTCCCGTGCCAGACAGGATGGTTTCATGCAGCGTGTCAGGCAGCGGCTCACCGGCGGATACCAGCTCGGCGACTTCACGCAGGTCGTTGAGATCCAAGGAAGCGACTCGAGGCACGTACTCGCTCGGCGACTCCTGAAAGTCGATTGCACCGATCCGGTCCGATTCAGACTCAAGGAGATAGGTGCGCTCTGACAAGTCTGCAGTTTCCGCGTTGGAACCACGACTTCCAGTGAGCCGATTCAGGATCACTCGGCGCCCCCATGCGTCAGGCGCGGCGTCACGGATCGCGCTGGGCAGCCCCATCTGTCCAGTCGGGTCAAAGGTGGTGTCATCGAGTGGCAAGGTAGGGGAGAGGCTGACACGATCGGAACGCTGAAGGTAGCGGGTGCCGTACGAAAACCGCATCCCTGACCGGCCCGGAGTGAGCACACCGACAGGCACCGGCTCGATGTGACCAGGCAGCCACTGCCAGACATACACTTCAGAAGTCTCTGAGCTCACGAGGAACCTCCTTCTGCTTAACCACTCGCTTCGGCAGAAGTCCGAGAATCACTTCACCGCGGTGACGGAGCTCAGCTAGCTCTTGAGGGTCTTCGATCTGGAAAAGTGGCACCCCGACAGCGGAAGCTGCATTGAACGCATGTCCGATAGAAATTGCCGCATCACCACGCTCAATCAGCGAGACCGTGCGCTCTGAAGCTGCGATTACGGATGCGAGTTGACGCTGAGTCCACCCTCTCTGCACGCGCGCTTCACGGATGTGCTGACCGAGGACGAGCAGCGCATCCCTAGCAGGGCCGCGCAAAGCGATCTCCGTGCGAGCCATAATTAAACCTCCTTAGATTCATCTTACACGCCAATAAGTGCAATCTAAAGAGGTATTTTGAAGAACGTTCGGTGTGTGTCAGGGGGCGGACTTGCACCAATCCAGTGTGATCATGTGAATGTCGGCGACACATTCGGTAGAAAGTCGGCCCATGCGGTGGACCCGCGGTCCTTCAGTAATATGGGTGTGCGTGGGACTGCGGCGTTATGCTGCTCGCCGTCTCCTGCTGTGCGTGTTGCGCCCATGTCGCAGGGCCACGACAATTTTGTCAACCTGTTGTGGGGTAAGTGGTGGTGCTCCCTCTGCAAGCTTCGTGCCTTCTTGCATGATCAGGTCTGCAAGTTCTGGTGGGCACAAGTCTAGTTCTTGATCATGAATTTGAGCTTCAGAGGCTTCAAGAGCATTCAATATGCTCGTGTTGCTTGACATCTTCCTCACTCCATCTTTGGCTTCAGTGCTGCACGTGCGATTCGTTTTTCGGTCTGTTTTTATTGCTACCCGATCGATTCGAGGAACGCCTGTTCGTCGAGATGGATATCTCGCGGCTCGCCTTTTTCGTTTAAGGTGAGCCGTTGCAGGATTGCCTTCACCTGTTCTGGGGCTGCATGGTTAGTAAGAAGCCATGTGATCTCGGAACCCAGGTTCTGCGCTGCGTTTGTGTGTGGCTGCAGCCACCGAGAACCTCGGTTGCGATGTGTAGCGTGATGTGCGGGTGCTGCTGCGAGATTGCGCGCAGTGAATCGATGTTCGTGGCAAGCTCTTCGTCCACGAATGATTCGGCAGACTTGGTAGAGGTATTCATGGGTACTCCCTTCGGGGTGAGCGCGGTCATGCGTTCACAAGCTGGATATGCGCGGCCTGGGGGACAGCTCTACCTGCCTCTTCGAAGCGCAGCGCTGCGGCGAGCTGCTCGTCGACGGTGAACACGTATCGGCTCAGCAGCTCTGTCTCGAAGTCGGGGTAGCTGTCATCCAGTGAATGCTGGTGTGCAGCCTCGAAGGCAAGCAAGGTTTGCCGCTGCACCTCTTCTGACCATGAGCGCTCGTTGTTGCCGAACTCTTCTCGCATATGCTGCTTGCGGTCATCGATCATCCGATG
>JAAZFP010000248.1 GCA_012511645.1 Microbacteriaceae bacterium | reverse complement strand
TTGAGCGTGCGGCTCCGAGCGCACCCCAGGTGATGCCGAAGCGGGCCTCGTTCAGGCAGGACAGCGGGCCCTTCAGTCCGCGAGCCTCAGGCAGCATCGCTGACTCGGGAAGTCGCACGTCGTCGAGTACGAGCTCACCCGTTGCTGAGGCGCGGAGTGACAGCTTGTGCTTCATCTCGGGAGCCGAGAAGCCCGGGGTGTCGGTCGGCACGACGAAGCCGCGAATACCTTCGTCGGTCTGCGCCCAGACGACAGCAACGTCTGAGTAGGGGGCATTCGAGATCCACATTTTGCGGCCGTTGAGCACCCAATCAGAGCCGTCACGGCGTGCGCGGGTCTGCATGCTGCCAGGATCAGACCCTGCGTCTGGCTCGGTCAAGCCGAAGCAGCCGATGGCCTCGCCTGCAGCCATGCGGGGCAGCCATTCCTGCTTCTGATCCTCGGAGCCCCAGCGCCAGATGGCGAACATCGCGAGCGATCCCTGCACGGACACCAGTGAGCGCAGGCCGGAATCGGTGGCTTCAATCTCAAGACAGGCGACACCATATTCCGTTGCGGTCATGCCGGCGCAGCCGTATCCCTCGAGGTGCATGCCGAGCACGCCGAGTGAGCCGAGCTCTTTGGTGAGCTCGCGAATGTTCGGAATGCCGCCTTGCTCGAACCACTCCGCAATGTGGGGCTCAGCGATGGTGTCGAGGGTCTGGCGCACCGCGCCGCGGATGGCCTTCTCGTCATCGGTGAGGAGATCGTCGAGACCCGCGGGGTCTGCCGGATCGAGCGCGGGAAGCTTGGTGGGGTCGAAGTGGCTCATGATTCCTCCTGTTGCAGCCAATCGCGGATGCGTTGGTCGTGTTCTGCGAGTCGCGGTGGTGCGACGTATGTGGTGACTGGGGTGTCTGAATAGCTGATGGGGTGGCGAACCTGCGCGGGCCTGCCTTCGCCGACGTCAATGAGCGGCTCAAGGCCGAGACGCTCGGCAAGCGCGAAGCCGTCTGCGATACTGCCAACGCTGCCGGCGGGAACCCCCGCGGCCAGGAGCTGTTCGACCCAGCGTTCGGCCGGTTCGGCTGCGAGCAGTGCGCCGAGTGCTTCGGCAAGCGCGGGTCGGTGCTGCACTCGCGCAGCGTTGGTCGCGAAGCGTGGATCATCGGCGAGTGATTCGTTGCCGAGCACCGACGCGAGCTTGCGAAACTGTCCGTCGTTGCCGCACGCGATGGCAAGTGGTCCGTCGCCCGCGGGAAGCAGCTCGTACGGAGCGATTGATGGGTGCGCGTTGCCGAGTCGGCCGGGGGCGTTACCCGTCGCCAGGTAGCCTGATGCCTGATTGACGAGCGACGCGAGCAAGCTCGACAGGAGGTTGACCTCGACGTGTTGACCGCGCCCGGTGGTGTGCCTCGCGTGCAGTGCCGCAAGCGTACCGATGGTTGCGTCCTTGCCGGTGAGCACGTCAACGAGGGCAACGCCAGACTTCATTGGCGTGCCACCTGCGGCGTCGGGGTCGCCGGTGATCGACATGAGACCTCCGACGGCTTGCACCAAGAAGTCATAGCCGGGCAGGTGTGCGCCGCCGCCCGATCCAAAGCCGCTGATGGAGCAGTAGACGATGCCGGGGTTCGCGCGCTGCACGCTCTCATAATCGAGCCCGAACTTGCCGAGTGCGCCCGGGCGAAAGTTCTCAACGAACACATCCGCTCGGTGCGCCAACTCGCGTGCGAGCACGAGGTCGTCGGCGTTACCGAGATCGAGCCCGACAGATTCTTTATTGCGATTCGCGCTTTCGAAGTATGAGGCGGTGTTGTCGGTCCAGGGTGGCCCCCACGAGCGAGTGTCATCACCGGATCCCGGTCGTTCAACTTTGATCACTCGGGCGCCGAGGTCGGCGAGCATCGTGGTTGCGTAGGGACCAGCGAGTACCCGACTGAAGTCGGCGACAATGAGGCCATCAAGTGGAAGGGTCACGCCTCTAGTCTCTCGAAGGCGGGTGATGTTTGGAAGTACCGAACTCGCGCAGTATCGATACCTTGAAGGTATCGAAGGTTGGTTGCGGTTACGGAACCTCAGCAAGTGATGCGAGCGAGAGCTTCCCCGCGATGTCGATGAGGGTTGACAGTGCTGGGGTGACACCCGCACGACGCCAGGCCAGGCGAACCTCGACATCGCCGAGACTCGGATCAAATTCGCGAAACGCGACCGAGTGCACCGGAACATTGGCGCTCACGCTCGAAAACGTCAGCGCAACTCCGATGCCGGTATCGACCATGAGCAGTTGGGTAGCCGAGTCAGCTGCCGTTTCAACAATTCGTGGCACAAAGCTGCCGCGCCGGGCAAGCTCATGCAATCGGTTCGAGAGTGTTGCGCCGCGGCCGCCCGGCAACACGATCCATGATTCGCCTGCGACGTCTGCCGCCGAAACAGCCGTTGCTGCTGTGAGTGGATGCGCCTCTGGCAATGCCAGCACGAGCTGCTCTCGGGCGAGCACGACGCTGTCAACCTCAGGTGGCAGCACATCCCAGCGGCCGACGATGGCATCGAGTGCGCCCGTCATGAGCTGCTCGAGGCCCGGCTGGGAGAGCTGCGCTCCCTGCAGCGCGACCGTCAGATCTGGTCTCACCCGACGCGACTCGCGGGCGAGTGCGCTCACAATGGAGTTCACTGAGGCTCCCGAAAACCCGAGCCGCACCAGACCCGTCTCGCCGCGCTGCACACGCTGCACGAGCGGGGCAATGCGCTCTGACTGCATGACGAGTTCACGAGCGGGCTCAACGAGCGCCTCACCCACGGCGGTCAGGGCGACTCCCCTGGACGAGCGAACAAACAGCTCAGCGCCGAGGTCGGTTTCGAGGGCTCGGATCATGCGGCTGAGCGGAGGTTGGGCAATGTGGAGGCGCTCGGCCGCGCGCCCAAAGTGCAACTCTTCTGCGACTGCGAGAAACGCGCGCGCCCGATTGACCTCCATGCAAGAAGCGTACCTTCACTACAATCGGCTCATGGCGAAATTGCACTTTCGATACGCGGCGATGAATGCGGGCAAGAGCACCGCGCTGCTGCAGGTGGCCCACAACTATGAGTCGCTGAACAAGCAACTGATGATCGTCAAGCCCGCCGTCGACCACAAAGGTGGTGACCGGGTGGTGTCGCGCCTCGGAGTTGAACGGTCAGCAGATTTTCTGTGGGCCGACGGCGAACCGCTGCCGGTGACCCCAGAGCTTGCGGTGATTCTCGTCGACGAGGCGCAGTTTCTCTCGCATCGGCAAGCGAATGAGTTGCTCGATGTTGCGGTGCGGGTCGGGGTGACCGTGATTGCCTATGGGTTGCGCACGGACTTTCGCGGCGACAATTTTCCAGGCGCGGAGCGGTTGCTGTGTGTGGCCCACGAAATTGAAGAGATTCGTACGCTCTGCCCGTGCGGGTCGAAGGCGACCATGAATCTGCGCCGAATCGGCGGTAGGCCCGTGTTTGACGGCAACCAGGTGGCGATCGACGACGGCACCACGGTCGAGTATGAACCGGTCTGCGCCGCCTGCCATCAGCGCTATCGGGGCGAGGCCGAAGGCGCCTCAACACGGCGATCCCAGGGCTCTTCGCTCGAGGAACGGTGAGCCCAGGGATCGGTGTGCTGCGTGCCGGTAGGTCAGTAGTGGGCCGGTGGATCACTCCCGGGAAACGATTCCTCGCCCCATTCATCTGCGAGCTCATCATCGTGTTGATGTGAAGTGTTCGTATTGCCGGGCCGCTCGGCGACATCAACTGGTGCCTCATCTGGCACCCGCGTGAGGTCGTCGTCGGCTGCGTGCTTCGCGTCGGTCATCATGTGCTCCTATCTCTCAATGAGTGGGTACGGTCGGGGAAACCGATCCCTAGCCGTATGGGTTGACGGTCCTTTTTCCCGTCTCAACGGCGCGAATCAGTGCGGGGTCGCTCATGCCCTCGCGCGGGTCGATCTGCTCATCAGGGTGCTCATCGGATCCGTCGAGCACCGGTTCGTCGAGCACCGGTTCGGGCTCCAACTGATCGTCGTGCTGTTTCGTCATGATTCCTCCTGAATCGATCGTGAGACTCCACGGTATGGCCGCGCCTGTCGCTCGTCCCAGGGGGTTGCGCACCGCAGGCGAAACCGGTAGTGGCTCTCGGCTCGGTCGGTGAGCGTGTGAGCGGGCGGGCGACGCTCAGTCGGGCACATCGAGTGAGATCAGATCCTCATCCTGCGTGTCATCCCTCGCGTCTTTGATGCGCTCGGCCTCGCGCTGCGTTTCCATCACGTCGGCGGCCTCATCTGGTTCGAGATCTGATCCTTCGGCGAGCTCCTCACCTGAGGATCCGCGAGGTTCCGCACTGCTTGACGGTTCGGTGGGTTGCGACTTCATCGCTGCGGTCGGCGGTGATGCGGCATCGGGGCCCTGTTTCCCTGCCCACGCAGCTTCGTCATACACCGATTTTTCAACAGAATCGGGGGCCACAGCGGTTGGGTGGTCGGCAGAAATCTGCGGTTCTGCCAAGCTGTCGTTGCTGGTTGTGCCGTGTTCGTTGTCGCGCTCGTGATCTGAGACGTGCATGGTGCTCTCCCTTCGTGTCACCCGAGCGTACGAGCACGCGGCGGGCGAAGGGGAGGGGGTTGCGAGTGGTCGCTCAGCCCGATAAGCGCGAGCGGCGAGGGGGCGGAAGTCGCGAGGATCACCGGCCCAACTCGGCAGTGCCGGTGAGTGTGATGTGCCGCTGGATTATGACTTCGGGACGGGCGGGCCGATCCACAGCAACGTCAGAAACGCGGCAACCACGAGAGCCACACCGATCGCAATTGCGAGCAGCGGCTTGCGCAGCACCCAGGCCTGCAGTTGCTCGAAGAACCCGTGTGGGTCGTCGCCGCCCGGTCGCAAGCGCCATGGGCCGCTCAGCAGACCCTTCTTGTCGAGTGAAATCTCAAGTGGCACTGTTGCAAACGGCACCACGGCAAGCGCGAGGCCCAGCAACCCGAGACCCGGCTTCCATCGCTGATTCACCCAGACGAACACCGTCACGACGCAGTAGGTGAGAAAGACGAACCCATGCAGGCCTCCTGCGATCGGCACGGCTGCAGCGGTGACGCCGGTCGCCCGCAGGATGAGGGCAGTAATGAGGCCGGCCCATGTGAACGCTTCAGCAGTGGCGAAGGTGCGAAACAGCAGGCGTGGAGACATGGCTCTCTTTCGTTGGGTGAGTGACCCGGTACCCGGATCGGGCGCTCATTTAACCTATCGGTGACTGCTGAGAATCAACGGTTTGCAGGTTCAGGCTGGCGGGTGTGTCGTAAAGCACTGGTCAACTTGGCCTTTGCGTAGCGCATTGCTCTCTCAGAGGGGATGGCGTGGTGTGCGGAGCGAACGGAAACGCGGCGTGCGGCTGAGAAAAGAATGACCCCCTCGTCGCTCACAGGTACGAAGAGGGGGTCGTGGTGCGGGCACGATGTGCGGCGCACCGTTTTTTTTTGGGGGGGGGGATAGGTATTGCTGGGATTACCACAGC
>JAAZFP010000022.1 GCA_012511645.1 Microbacteriaceae bacterium | reverse complement strand
GAACAGTACTGAGCGGGTCATGCGCTCACCGATGACGGTGGTGCGGATGCCGCCCTCGATCTCGCGAGAGATGCTTGCGCCGCGACCAACCGATGGCCACAGCGGGGTTTCATAGGTGGCGAGCGGCACCGAGATCTCGGCGTGTGGCTGGCCCGGCGCGACTGAGTCGCCGCTCACGCGCAGCGGACCCACCCAGCGGGTGGGGATCTCGGTGGCGAACGTTTCGGCGTTCTTCATCGGTGCGGCTCCTCGGATGCGAGTGATATGGGAGACATAGATGCGGCGGGCGTGGGCGCATCGGATGACGCAGTGAACCCCACGGCCTGGGTGCCGGCGCGCGACTCTGATCTGCGGGCGAGCCCGGCCAGGTCGATGCCCCGCAGCCGACAGAAGTCGGCGAGGTCGCCTCGCACGAGCACGTCGGTGCGGCGCAGCTCCGATGGCTGTGCGGCACCGAGCAGCGCCATCATCTGGGTCAGCTGCAGCTGCCACCGGCCGATAAGCGGCACGAGGGTCTCTGAGCCACCGGCCTGCACGGCCTCGAGGAAGGTGCCGGCGACGCCGACCGCTTCGGCGCCGAGAGCGAGCGCCTTGACGACGTCGAAGGGGTGCCGCACGCCGCCTGAGGCGAGCAGGTGCGGGGCGTCGGCGGGTGCGTCGAGCAGGCAGGCGGCAGCTGACTGGCCGAAGCCGCTCATCATGGAGAAGCTGCCGATGGTGTCGTTTCGGCGCGCGTCTTCGATGCGCAAAAAGTCGGTTCCGCCCGTGCCGCTCACATCGGCGACGCGAACGCCGATGTCGCTTAACACTGAGAGGGTGCGGCGGCTGAGACCGAACCCGACCTCTTTCGCGATGACCGGCACGGGAGAGGCAGCCACAAGCGCTTCGACGGAGTGCTGCCAGTCTGAGAAGTCGCGACTGCCCTCGGGCATCACGGTCTCTTGCACCGCATTCAGGTGCACCTGCAGCGCGTTCGCCTCAAGCAAGTCGACGGCGCGCTTGGCGTCGTCGGCGCTGCGGCCTACGCCAAGGTTCGCCATGATGAAGCCGTCTGGGTTTTCGTCACGCAGCACGCGGAAGCTGCGCTGGATCACGTCGTCGTCGGGTGCGTCGAGCGCGATTGACACCGAGCCGCAGGCAACGGCGACCGAGGTCTCGCGCGCTGCGATTGCGAGCGCGCGGGTGATCACCCCGGTCTGCTCGGTGCCGCCGGTCATACCGTTGATGTAGAAGGGGGCCTGCCAGTGCCAGCTGTCGACACTGGTGCTGAGGGTCACCTCGTCAGCGCTGATACCGCTGAGCGCGTGATGCACAAACTCAAGGTCGTCAAAGTCGTTGCGGGCCTGGTGGTCTGCTCGTTGCTCGGTTGCGAGCTGCACGTGATCGTCTTTGCGGGCGGCCCGCACATGCGCTGGTTCAGTCATCTGTGCCCCCTTCTGCCGTGCCGTGTGCGCCAGTCACACGGAGGTCGAGCGGAACAATCTGGTGCTGCAGCCAAACGCTGGCGATGCTGCCCGCGTCAACGTGTGAGCCTGCCAGAACGATACCGCAATCACCTCCGCCTGCACCTGAGGGTTTCGCTGCGGCGCCGTGTGCTTCGGCGATGTCGCACAGGTCTCGAAGCGTCTGGGTCTCGATCGTGATGCCGGTTGTTTCGCCCAGTGCTGTGAGCAAGGATCGAGCTTTGCGCACCTCGCGCAGCAGGGTGTCGGTGTCACCGGCGCGCATCGCCGACACAAATCTGGCCACGCAGGCGTCACTTTCCCCGACGAATGCGTGACGTGAGGGGGTGCCGTGCTGGGACGTGCGGGCATCAGGGGCATCGCTGCCCTGAGGCGCATCCGTCGTTGATTCGCGATCTTCGGGTGCGGAGGCCTTCTCAACCTGGCCGACCAGGGCTTCGGTTGAGGCGGGCTCCCCAGTCCAGCCAACGAGCAAGCGCAGGTCAGTCGGTGCCGGCAGCGCCTCGACCACACACGTATCCCATGCCTCGTGCGTGAGCGCCGCGACAATGCCGCGCGCGGCGCGCACCGAGGCAAGCGCCGCGCGATCGGGAGAGACGTATCGCACCCAACCGCCCATTGTGCTCGCGGCCAGGTCTCCTCCGGAAGCTCTGGGGCTCACCTCAAGCGTTGCGAGCAGCGCGAGTTTGAACCGCTCGCGGTCGTTGAGCTCGAGACCGTAGTGTGTGAGGGTGGCGGCAATCACCGCGACGGTGACCGCTGCAGACGAGCCGAGCCCATACTTGCGGCCGCTCTCGTCCTCGAGCTCGCTCGTGATTTGCAGGTGAAACGGCCGGTGTGCCAGCGCTCGGTCTGCGCGCAGCTCTTCGACTACACCGATTGCCGCGCGCACATGCGGGCTGAGTGCCTCAAGGGAGGCTCCGGATTCGCCGTCGGCTGCCGGGGTGAGGGTGACGGTGATGAAGCGGTCAACGGCGACGAGCACCGCGGCGTGGCCCGGTTCGACGACCGCGTATTCGCCAAGAATGAAGAGTTTGCCGGGTGCCCTGGTTTCGCTCACTCCGCCGCCTTCGCGGGCGTGTCAATGAGGGTCGCGCCCGGCCCGGCGCTGACGATGCGCACCTCACCGTACTGCTCGAGTGCGGTGGCGACGCGTTCGGCGTCGTCGGGTCGGGTGATGACCGCCACGTTTGGGCCGGCGTCGGCGGTCGAGTAGGCCTCGACACCTGCGTCGCGCAGGGCCACGACCTCATCGAAAATAGCGATACTGGTCGGTGACAGGTAGCGCACGGGCGGGTCTGACGACTGGATCACAGCGTGCATGCGCAGCGCGTGCGATTCGGTGATGCGGCCAACCCGTGAGAAATCGTTGTCGCGGCAGGCTTCGAGCATTGCGGCGAGGCTCGCCTCGGTCGACTCGACCCACCCCTGATAAAAGGGGGAGGTGAGCGCGGTGAGGCGCATCGCGGTGCGGCTGGAGATGGCCTTCTGGCGTGAGTCAACGGTGACGATGATCATGCGCATATCGGGGCCCGTGACCGGTTCGGCGAATGAGGTCTCATCGCCGTCACCCGCGTGCCACACGCTGAGACCGTCGACGAGCGACCGTGCGGCTGATCCCGAGCCGCGGCGAGCCAGGCGACTGAGCGCAGCGCGGTCAAGGTCGAGCCCGTAGGCTGCCGCCGCGGCAACGGCCAACGCAGCAAACCCCGAGGCAGACGATGCGAGCCCCGCACCCGTGGGGGCCTCATTGATCGAGTCGACGGCAGCGGGCGCGCTGCTGCCCGCCATCGAACGCACAAGATCAAGAAAACGAGTCACACGGCCGAGTGAATCGCCCGACTGCGGGGCGCCGTTCAGCACGAACTGATCTTCAGCGACGGTGTCGTCGACCCGCACGATGGTAGTGGTTGCGAACTCATCGAGGGTGAGCGACAGGCTGCCGGCTGCGGGCAGCATCAGTGCTTCGTCACGCTTGCCCCAGTACTTGACGAGGGCAATGTTGGGGTAGGCGCGGGCGGTCTTGGTGCTCATGCCGCTGGCACCGTTGCGGTCCAGGTGCGCAGCGCCCCAGCGCGGCGCAGCGCGCTGCCAAGCTCTTCTGCGTGCTGCGGCGATTCGGCAAGCGCAATGATGCAGCCGCCGAGGCCGCCGCCGGTGAGCTTTGCGCCGTAGGCTCCGGCCGCGATAGCGGCATCCACGAGCGAGTTGAGCGTGGGCGAGCTGACACCGATCTGGTCGAGCAGGTCGTGGGCCTCGCTCATGCGCGCGCCAATGGCATCGCGGTCGCCGCGGGCGATGTCTTCGATCGAGTCTTCGGCGATGCGTGCCAGGCGTGAGAGCAGACCCTCGGTGACGTCGGTGTCTGACTCTCGGCGGCTGCGCACGGCGCCCACGGCCTCTGCGGTTGAGCCCGCAATGCCAGAGTCAGCAAGCACGAAGCTGAGCGCCTGGCCGGTGCGCACCGCGCGGACCACACCAAAGTCGAAACGGATGGTGCTGTCTGCGGTGACGGCGCGGGCATCAAGGCCGCTCGGGTTGCCGTGAGCGACCCGCTCGGCCTGCTGCACCACCTCAAAGAGGTTGCCCTCACCGAGTGTGCGGCCCGCCCAGTCGGCGATCGCGCGTGCCACCGCAGCGGCAACGGCCGCGCTCGATCCGAGCCCTCGTGAGTGGGGGATCGCGCTCAAAATCTGCACCCGCACGCCTGCCTGCGGCGCACCAATCTGAGCGAGTGAGGCTTCGATAGCGGTGACCACGGGCTGCATCCCCTGGGGTGCCGCCGACGCCTCACCCGAATACAGCTCGCTCTCAATGCGAATGCCGCGCTCAGCCGACTCGACCCGGGCCTCGGCCTCGAGCTCGTGAATGGGAATCGCAATTGCCGGCGCCCCATAGACGACAGCGTGCTCGCCAAACAGTATTGCTTTCGCGTGCGCTGAACCCTCACCGGTCGAACGTGGTGAGTCGGCCGAGCGTTCGCGAGCACCGCCCGCAGTCTCTTCCGTCTGAGGAAGACGAATCGGAAGGGTGCTGGTCATGCGGATCCATTCGTTCGGCCAAGGGGAATACCGTGCAGGTGCCCATCCGCTCGACCGCAGCCTCGGTTCAGCGCACATGTCAGTAACTTCCTCCTTCTACCCACGAGACGGGTGAAAACCCCGGCAGGCAAGCTGACGGCGAACACGTCATTCATGATGCAATGGATGTATGACCGACCGCGTGCGAGATACTCCCTCGATCTTGCACGTCGACATGAATTCGTTTTGT